>JBCDBC010000394.1:0-5394 GCA_039184535.1 Bacteroidota bacterium
ATTATATATTCCAGCCTGACATATTTTATATTTAGTAGTAAATATAACAAGTAGGAAACCATCTTATGGATGAGATTATTTTTTATCTAATACCTATCCAAAAGCATCCATAGGTAGCTTAAAGGAGGATCAGCAGCGTCAATATGCTAGTTAGATTAAAAGGGGAATTTGAAGGAAAAAGGAGTTGTTGGCTAAATAGTTATGTATTGTAAGGCCATTTATCGTATTTTCTTTCTGATCGTAGGTTCTCTCTTCATTTGAATAGGAGTAAGCACTCCGCTTTTTTAGCATCATAACATTTCTAAAGGTAACATCAAGTTGGTTAGTTGCTGAAGGGGAGTATTTTTTTGAAAAATCCATTCACGAGTTCCTCCTCTTAATCTATTAAGGGAAAAAACAGCCATACTAATATGAACTTATCAGTTAAACTTAGCTTCATAGCCCTACTTACTCTTGTGGGATGTTACGGCACTGCCGGGTTTACTCCTGAATTTGTAGAAGATAGTTACGTTCGTTTGGACATCCAGAGTGAGGCAGATGGCTTTTTTATCCGAGAAGAACACTTAATCCTTATTTCTAGAATTGTAAAAACACACAAACAATTAGATGGGCTTTACCTACTTCTTAGGATTCCTTTAAATTCATTATCAGAATTTGGTTCTGATGGGCAAGAGTATTCCATTCAATACAATGGCATCACAGCTTACTCTGACAAAGAAGAAGAACTGAAACTTTTCCCATCAACCCTAAATGAGGATAATGCCTTAAACCTAGCCTCAGAAAAATATTTTGCCACAGATTCTGTGTTGGTTGAATCCGTAGTTATCTCAACTGATCCTTCGACGGGCACAAACTCCATAGATGGGGATAAGGAGGCTTTTGAAACTGTGTTTGCTATACAGAACCATTCTTTTTTGGATATCACAGAAGCTATCATTGATACCAAGGCAAAAATCAGAGAAATCATAAACTAGTTGGAATTTTTACCCAAATCCAATCTTACCCTTTAGCATGAAAATCTCAGAAGTTCTTCACTTTTTGAATATTCCTCAACTTCCATCTCCCAAATTTTTACTATATTTGGTCTACACCTAACGTCAACTATTTATGAGAAGTGCCTGCCTGGCGACTATACTGTGCCTTAGTATGGTCGTACCTCTTCATGCCCAGCGTACTCAAAAGCCCGTATTACATGCGAAACATTGGATGGCCATCACAGGGAAACCTCTTGGCGCCACCGCCGGTGCAAGGATTTTCCATCAGGATGGGAATGCCATAGACGCCGCATGTGCTATGCTGGCTGCAACCTCTACCATGTGGGATGTACTTGGATGGGGGGGAGAAACGCAGGCACTTATTTACAATCCTAACACTCAACAAGTCATTGGGATTAATGCCCTGGGAGTAGCCCCTACAGGCGCCACTGCGGATTTCTTCAAGGAAAAAGGGATGCAGTATCCTCCAGAAAGAGGACCTCTAGCTGCTGTCACACCGGGAACGCCCGGAGGTCTTATGACCATGCTGGCAGAGTTCGGAAGCATGAGCCTGAAAGAGGTGTTAGCCCCAGCTATGGAAATGGCAGAAGGCTATCCAATGGAACTACAAACTGCCCAGCGCATAGAATCTAACAAAGAATACATCAAGGAATGGCCCTATTCTAAGGAAGTGTTTCTCACCAATCTGGGAGAAGAATGGGAAGCTCCACAGGCAGGGGAGATCTTTGTACAGCAAGACTTGCACAACATGCTCCAGAAGTTGGTGGAAGCTGAGGCAGAAGCTCTGGCGGCAGGCAAAACTCGTAAGCAGGCCATTTATGCTGCCTACGACAGATTCTACAAAGGAGACATAGCCGAAGAAATAGTAAGATCCACACAAGAGCAAGGTGGCCTCATTACCATGCAAGATCTCGCCAACTGGCAGGTGTACATAGAAGAGCCTGATGTTACTAATTATAAAGGAATAGATGTCTACAAACTCACCTCATGGGTGCAGGGGCCTGTGATGTTACAAGCCCTCAACATGGTAGAGCAAATGGACTTTGACAGGTTTGCCTACAACAGTGCCCGCTACATGCATATGCTCTATCAGGTGATGAATATGTGTTATGCTGACAGAGACTTCTACTATGGTGATCCTTACTTCCCACCGGAAGAACCCATGACAGGCTTATTATCTAAAGAATACGCCAAGGAAAGATTGAAAGAACTTAACTGGGAGAAAAATATACCCAATACCAAACCGGGCGACCCCTACCCTTTTGAGGGAGAAGGAAAAGAAAATCCGTATAAGGATTATATCTCAAGCTGGTACGAGGGAGATATGAGTTATGCTGATCCCAAATGGAATATTGAAAAGGAGTTTCCTTCAGATGAATTCTACATGGGAACCACCTCTATCCAAACAGCGGATGAAGATGGATGGGTAGTATCTGTTACGCCAAGTGGAGGGTGGGTTCCAGCCGTAATAGCTGGTAAGACAGGAGTAGGCCTTAGCCAGAGAATGCAGAGTTTTGTACTGAATAAAGAGGAGAATCCCTTCAATGTAGTGGAACCGGGCAAACGTCCCAGGGCCACCCTCACACCGAGCATGGCTCTGAAGGATGGGAAACCTTATTTGTCATTTGCTGTGCAAGGAGGAGACGGACAGGATCAGAACCTTCTACAGTTCTTCCTGAATATGGTGGAGTTTGACATGAATGTGCAAGAGGCTTCGGAAGCTGCCAATATCAACAGTTTCCAGATGAGGGGATCATTCGCTGATCATCCCTATTCTCCAGGAAGAATGCTCATACATGAGGCTACCCCTTTCTGGACTAGAAAAAAGCTGAAAGAGATGGGCTATAGGTTACAGGTAAGCGAACGTACTTCTGGACCTATCAATGCCATCTATTTTGATTGGGAGAAAGGATCTATGTGGGGAGGATCCAGTAATCATGGGGAAGACTATGGCATAGGCTGGTAAGTAGGTTTGTGGATAAATTAGACCTCCTTGGGGTAAAGGAGAATTGTATATTTGTTTTGTTCATCGCGAATAAGGGAGGGGACTTTGTTCATCTTATAGGGAAACCGTTCATGAGTATTGCTGAATTACTTCAACTATCCGTTTCAGAGAGGCTGGAGATAGCCTTAACATTGCTTCAATCTATCCAGGACGAACAAGCACCTATGTCGAAGGAAGGGAGACAAGTCCTCCACGACAAACTGACCAATAATCATTCTAATGGAACGCCCGTCATCCCTATGTCTGACTTTAAAGCCAGATTGAAGGAGAGATTGGAAGAGGCCTGAGCCTGAAATTCCCATTACGACTAGGCATTTTGGGGAGATTAATCTTCCATGCCAAGCTACAAAGACGCTAAGAAAGAAGGTGAACTCCTTAAATGGAGAGGTAGGTGTTAGCTAATTCCACGGCTTTTTTTGTAAGTTGAGTCAGCTATTACCTGCTTATGGAGACTATCACATTTGACTTTGAAGCTATCCTTTCCCAATTGCTACAGGGACTGTTCTACATCACCGTATTTTTCCTCCTGCTTATGGTGGCAAAATGGTTGAAGCATTTCTTTAACTCCTATGATCTGGATGAAGAACTGGTAGAGAAAGATAATACGGCCATTGGGCTGAGTTTTGCAGGTTACTGTCTGAGTATCGCCATCATTTTTGTAGCGGCCTATTCAGGTTCCACCAAAGGATTTGGCTGGGATGCTCTCGAAGTAATCGGCTACTCCTTGGGAGGAATTCTTCTCCTAAACCTCTCCCGAGAAATCAACAATAGATTCATTCTCACTAAATTTCCTGTCAGAAAGGAGCTCATAGAAGACCAAAATGCCGGAACCGGCATAGTGGAAGCGGCTGTCTATATTTCTTCTGCCCTCATTATAGCAGGGTCCATATACGGAGAAGGTGGAGGCCCGGTCAGTGCGCTCATCTTTTTTGTGATAGGGCAGGTAGGTCTTATCCTCTTTGCATGGATGTATGAGAAAACCATCCCCTACTCTTTCCATCATGAGATAGAACAAGACAATGTAGCGGCAGGAGCAGGTTTTTCAGGTGGACTCATTTCCATCGGTATTATCATCATGGGGGCTATTTCAGGGGATGTCAATCATCTTCTGCAGGATATTCTGGCAGTCTTATTAGACCTCTTACTTGTGATCGTTTTCCTCATCATTCTCCGCTTCATTCTGGACAGAATCATTCTCCGAAAATCTAATCTACTGGACGAAATTACTCGCGACCAAAATCTGGGGGCCGGCATATTGGAAATGGTCCTGGCCATTAGCTTTGCTACGGTTATGTTTTTCATGATATGAGGAGGTACCCCTTCTTTGTAGGACTGACAGTAAGTTACCTGATCAGTCTACTAGGCTGTCAACATTCATCTGATCGAGAAATGAACCCATCAGTCAATACGGAGGGCATAGCCTACGAGATATTTGTACAAGCCTTTGCGGACGGAAATGGAGATGATATAGGGGACTTCATAGGATTAACTGCCAAGCTGGATTACCTGGCAGAACTAGGTGTTGACATGCTTTGGCTGATGCCCATACACCCTTCTCCCTCCTACCATAAGTATGATGTAACAGACTATAAAGCAGTTCACCCGGATTACGGGAGTATGGAGGACTTTGAGGCATTTCTGGAAGAAGCGCATAAGAGAAATATCAAAGTCATACTGGATATGGTCTTTAACCATAGTTCTGATCAGCATCCCTGGTTCCAGCAAGCATTGGAAGGGCCTGAAAATGTGTACCGGGAGTATTACGTTTGGTCAGATGATGCTGAGGTGATGGCCAAAGATCCAAAATGGCACTGGCTGGAGGTAAAAGAAGCCTGGCAGGGAGAAGGAGCCTATGATAAAGAGAAATATTATGGCTTCTTCTGGAAAGCCATGCCTGATCTGAATCTCTACTATCCTCCTCTGAGGAAAGAGATCATGGAGATTGGAAGGTTCTGGCTGGACAAAGGCGTA
The DNA here is from genome assembly GCA_039184535.1 of Bacteroidota bacterium. Classification (GTDB taxonomy): domain Bacteria; phylum Bacteroidota; class Bacteroidia; order J057; family J057; genus JBCBKZ01. The sequence continues at coordinate 4,972 of JBCDBC010000394.1, forward strand.
GACGGATTCCGACTGGATGCCGTGAAATTCCTGAACAGAGAAGAGAATGTAGCAGATAACATAGCCTTCCTAAAAGAATTTGCTGACAACATGAGAACGGTTCGGGAGGATGTGTACATAGTGGGAGAAGTCTGGGACTCTGCATCTGCCATAGCGCCTTACTTAGGAGGTATACCTTCTGTCTTTAATTTTGACCTAGCTACGGCCATGGTTACCGCCGCTAAGACGGGAAAAAACAGTCTGAAGATCGTACAGACATGGCAGCGTATTCAGCAGCAGTATCAGGAATATTCTCAAGACTACTTTGATGCCATATTTCTGACCAACCATGACATGGATAGAATTGGATCAGAGGTAAAGGGAAATACAAATCGGCTGAAGGTAGCAGCTAATCTCATGCTCACCCTGCCGGGACCTCCCTTC
>JBCDBC010000395.1:0-5385 GCA_039184535.1 Bacteroidota bacterium
CGAAAAATAAACTACCCTATTTCCGTAATCTTGTTTAGATCTAATATGGTACTAACAGACTAACAATCTACCTTACCTCATTTATCTCTAAGGGTTTTCAAAAGAGCTTCGTGAGTAGTGTTATTTAACGTATTACACACAAGTAAGATTAAGGTTAGTATCGTAAGCCCTCATAGGGTTTAGGGTTATTTTAATTGGGTGAAAGTAGACTGGACGGGCTAGTCCAGTCTTTTTTTTGTCAGAAAGGTTCAAACAGCCCTGAAATAGGCATGTAAGAATTAATTTAAAATAGTACATATTTATCGAGTGACCATTCAATTCCAATAATGAACCATTAAAACGAAATCCATTGTCAACCTGCCTTCTAGTACGTAATATTGAATAGTCTTTTAATTATAACACCATCTCATTAGATAGTTTGCAATTAGGGACTAGAATTAATGACCAAATCATAAAAGGGGTATCTAATCAACATGATTACACTGGCAACAATATTCTTAATTACCTTTTGCCTCGTCCTCATCACTCCTATTGCTTATGCCTTCGCAAAAAAGATTACCAAGAAGGCAATTCTTAAGGCTTTTCTTAATGAGATTTTAAGATTCGGACTTAAGGCAGCTTTTGTTATTGGAATGTTCATCGCTGTTGATGGCTTCATTTTCAACTCTCCTGAAACAGCCAATATGTCTGGGGTGGACTATACCCAGCTATTCATTAAGAAGATGAATACAGACCAAAACATTAGCCAGGCACAAATTATTGAGGATGCTGAGTTACCAGCTACTCAGTACAAAGAACTAGACCAAACTCTATCTCAAAATATTCAATAATTTTTTCATCTGAATAAGAAAGGCCAGTTCATTTGAGCTGGCCTTTTCTGTTTTATGGGGGGAGGAAATTATTAACGACGACGGCGGGTACTAACACCTAGTGCTCCTAATAATCCTCTGGTAAGTTCTCTGGCCACCGTCCTTCCTATCTGGCGGGTTAGGGTGCTATCAGCTATCTGCTCAAAGGCACTTTTCTCCTTTTTCCTTCTTGAACTGGAGCGAACTGAAACTGCTTTCTCTCTTTGCTTCCTCCTTTCTGCCTGTAATTCCTCCTTTTCAGCTTCATCAATTTTCTCCTTTAGGAGTTCATAGGCACTCTCCCGATTTACGTTCTTATTATACTCATCTATAAGATCCGACTGATCAATGATCTCTTTGATCTCTTTTTTGGTCAACACATCCATCCTGGACTGTGGTGCCCTCAGCATGGTGTGAACCAGAGGGGTGGGAATCCCTTTTTCATTCAGAGCAGTTACCAAGGCTTCTCCTATCCCTAGCTGGGTAAGCAGTTCATCTATGTCATAGTAATCTGAGAGGGGGAAGTTCTCTGAAGCCAGTTTAATGGCCTTTCTATCCTTTGCAGTGAAAGCTCTTAGGGCATGCTGGATTTTCAAGCCTAGCTGCCCCAGCACATCATCAGGTATATCTGCAGGGTTCTGAGTTACAAAGATCAGCCCTACTCCTTTGGAGCGGATCAGCTTGACTATGCTCTCTAGTTGATCCAGCAGTTCATCTGAAGCTTCCTCAAAAATCAGGTGAGCCTCATCTATGAAGATGACCAACTTGGGCTTATCCAGATCCCCTTCCTCCGGGAAAGTCGTGTAAATCTCTGCCAGCAGACTCATCATGAAGGTAGAGAATAGCTTGGGCTTATCCTGAATGTCTGTCAACCTGAGAATAGAGACTATCCCTCTACCATCCTTATCCGTTCTAATTAGATCCTCCACATCAAAGGAAGGTTCTCCGAAGAATCTATTACCCCCTTGCTGTTCCAGCGTGATCAGTTTACGCATAATGGCACCCACAGAAGCTGTAGACACACGCCCGTACTCTTTCTCAAACGCTTCTTTTCCCTGGTCTGTGATATACTGAAGACTCTTCTTTACATCATCCAAGTCTAGTAGAGGAAGCTTGTTATCATCACAATACTTATAGAGGACCGACATGACGCCTGACTGAGTATCATTCAGTCCTAGCATCTTGGAGAACAATACAGGTCCAAATTCAGTAGCGGTAGCTCTGAGTCTTAGGCCCGGCTCATCAGAAAGGCTAAGTAATTCCACTGAAGCAGCGGCCTGCACAAAGGGAATTCCTATCTTCTCATGTCTTTCATCTATTTTGGGGTGGCCGGGACTGGGCTGTGCAATCCCACTTAAGTCTCCCTTTATATCCATTAGTAAGGAGGGGACTCCTGCTTCCGCTAAGTGCTCTGCCACTATTTGAAGGGTCTTGGTTTTACCTGAACCGGTAGCACCAGCTATGAGACCATGACGGTTCAGGGTTTCCAATGGTAGGGATACCAAAGTACCTGTTTGGCATTCTCCGTCTAGCATAGCTCCACCTAAAATCAGAGACTTTCCTTCAAAGGAATATCCAGACTGTACGTCTTCAAGAAAATTTTCTTTCATCGGTTGATTGTCAGATTTGTCCCAAAATAAGAGATAAATCTTCCAGTCTCAACTATTCTCCTAAACCAGCTCTGCAGATTCCGGCTCTAACCATTTGCCATCCGCCCTGATCAGGTCTATCAATCTGTCAACTGCTTCCGCTGTTTGGACCGCCTTTTCTACCACTGTTTGGCCTCTATATAAGGCTATTTTGCCAGGCCCTACCCCTACATAACCATAGTCTGCATCGGCCATTTCTCCAGGTCCGTTTACGATGCAGCCCATGATGCCAATCTTTACTCCTTTCAGGTGCTCCGTACGTTCACGTATGCGAGCCGTAGTCTCCTGAAGGTCAAAGAGGGTACGCCCACAAGAAGGACATGAGATATACTCAGTCTTAGTGATTCTTAGGCGAGACATCTGTAAGGCGCCAAAGGCGGTACGTAACCTCACCTCATCAGCCTTTTCCAGCCAAACCCCATCTATCAATCCGTCCACCAAAAGGGTACTCAGCTGAGAGGAAAGTGATAGTTGAACACGGGCGTCTTCATCTATTCTTAAATACTCTTCCAGGTGATCATCCTGGTAATAGCTAAAATCAGTAGTATGGTTAAGCTGAATAATGATAGGATCTTTCCTCCCCCACATCTCAAGCTGATAGACCATTTCCCGAAGAGCGTATATGGGAAGTGCCTCATCTGTAGCTAATACCCAAACTAGCGGATCATTAACTGGAATCCCTTTCGCATCAGCAATAGATTCAGGGGTAAGCTTAATGAAATTCAGTCCAGTATGTATATCTGAGGCCTCTTTGTATTCTTTAGGAGAATCGAATAAGGGGAAGATCTGATCATTATCTGAAAGTAGTCTCCAGGTTTTAGCTGAATATACCTTCTTCACTCCTCCTGGAAGCTCAAATACTGGAACATGATCCCCTAAATATACATAGTCAGTAGCCAGATCAGAGAAATTATACTTATCCAAGCTTTCTATATAGGTATACCCTACCGGACTCAGATCTGCTGGTTTCAAGTCTCTACCAGAAAGATCACAAATAACTCTGGGTACCTGATCTGACCCTATATTTTCTCTTGTGTTGGCAAATCTTCTTTTAAACTCAAATGGACTGAAGGGAAGCTTGATCTTTTCTCTCTGAGGTCCTTCGAGTGCTTTTGCTCTGAGCTTATTAGCCTGCTTTACATGATAATCTACCAGAAACTGAGCTACTGGCATTTCATATTCTGGTTCCTCTGTAAGAGAAACCCTCACAGTATCTCCTATTCCATCCAATAGTAAAGTGGAAATCCCCAATGCAGACTTAATCCGGCCATCTTCCCCCTCTCCTGCTTCTGTCACCCCTAAATGCAGTGGATACACATTTCCATTCTCCAGCATGCTCTTCATCAGCAATCGGTAAGCTTGTACCATCACCTGCGGATTAGAAGCTTTCATAGAAACGGCCAGATTGTGATAGTTAAACTCCTCACATATGCGTATGAATTCCATGGCAGACTCCACCATGCCCAGAGCGGTATCTCCATACCTACTCAAGATTCTGTCAGATAGAGAACCGTGATTGGTGCCTATCCGCATGGCAGTCCCTTCTTCCTTACAAATCTGTACCAGGGGAGAAAATCTCTTGTAGATTCTCTCTATTTCAGCCTGGTAAGACTCATCTGTATATTCAATCTCTTTGAAGCGCTTTTTGTCAGCGTAATTACCGGGATTTACCCTCACCTTCTCCACTATCCTTGCAGCTATCTCAGCTGCATTAGGCGTGAAGTGGATGTCTGCTACCAGAGGTATATTTATTCCCCTTCTCCTCAGTTCGTCTTTTATCTCCTTGAGGTTATTAGCGTCCTTCTTACTGGGAGCTGTAATACGTGCGTATTCACAGCCTGCTTCCACCATTTTGATCACCTGTTCTACAGTGGCCATGGTATCCATGGTATCTGTAGTAGTCATGGATTGAATTCTGATAGGGTTATTTCCTCCCAGGGGTACATCTCCTATGTAAACCTCACGAGAGGGAATTCTCTGGTAAGAAAAATGGGACAAAGTGTATGTATATTCCGGAGTCATATCTTGTATTATCAGATACCTATCTTCTTTCTGCACAGGAAAGAAAGCGTAAAAAACCCATCCTTACAAGCGATTTTACTGCCAAATAGTTTACAGATAATAGGTTAAGAATATGTAAAAGCCTTATAAACAGGCTTCAAAGTAACATTGGTCAAAAAAGAAGGGGTATCTGCCAAAAATCTCCTATTCTCAACATCAATTTTCAGTTAAGAGTGTTAGAAATGGAGAAAAGTGAAAAAAATTGTGAGAAATACTACCTAAAGTATGTAAAAAAGGACAGGTTTTTGTTTAGAAAGCGAATACATAAGTGCCTAATTTTCAAACATGTTTATCGCAAAATTTTCAGCTTTATTGAAAAAAGTAAAAATGGAGAGTCAAAAACCGAAACTTGAAGGTTGAAAAATCAAATTTGATTATATGAAAATTGAAACTGGCAAACCCTCTACGTAAATCAAGTAGTTTTTGCCATCTTTCAACTTCCGGAGCAGCCCTTTCCAACATACACCATTTGCCAACTTGTAGTCGCCAGAGATTCGTCCACTAAAGTCTAAAGACAAAAACGCTAGTTATGGACCTATACAAAATCATAAGCCAATTAACTGAGGAAGAGTTCAATGAGATTCACACTACTTTTACCGCTAATAAAGCTGAGAAGAGTGCTGCCTTTCTAAGAATCATTAGAGAAAATCCTATCTCACCTGACAAAGAGTTTCTTAATCAGTTTGATATTACTCCATCTGCCTTCTACGTTCTCAAGTCTCGCCTAAACCAGAAAATAGAGACCTTTCTTATAAACAGAGTAGGTGATCCTAACCTACATGTGATGCGTAGGGTCCTGAACGTAAATGATCTGGTATTTAATAACC
>JBCDBC010000396.1:0-5373 GCA_039184535.1 Bacteroidota bacterium
AGAAGACTTATTTGAAACTTTTGTATATTTATGCCGCTATTACTACGGTATTTCTTGTTTAATTTTTTACACGCTAACACTGAGAGCTACTCATTATAGCCTCCCGAATTTATTTCTCATGCTAAATATTGTACTCTTTGGCCCTCCGGGTGCTGGTAAAGGAACCCAGTCTAAATTTCTAATTGACAAATTCCAATTGGTTCATTGTTCCACAGGTGATATGCTCAGAGCTGAAATGGCCTCTGACTCAAAATTGGGACAAGAAGTAAAACAGATTATCGCTGATGGAAAGCTGGTAGGAGACCACATAGTGATAGAACTTATTAGAAATAGAGTGGCTAATCATCCTGATGCTAAAGGATTTATTTTCGACGGATTTCCTAGAACAGTGGCACAAGCTGAAGCCCTGGATACCCTGCTAACAGAGTTAGGCACCTCTATTTCTGGAATGGTAAGCCTCAGAGTACCTGATGATGAGTTGACTGATAGATTGATCAAAAGAGGGAAGGAAAGCGGAAGATCTGATGATAATGAGGAGACCATCAGAAAGAGAATTAATGAATACAATGACAAAACTCTTCCAGTAGCTTCTTACTATGCTGGACAGAATAAACTGAGTGAGGTAGATGGAGTAGGAAGTATAGAAGAAATCTCAGAAAGAGTTTCCAGTGCCCTAGCAACTGCTAGTAACTAAGAATATACTTGTAAGATCTAATCCACATAGAATGTCTTCTATTCTATGTGGTTTCTTTTTGTAAGCAAATAGGACTATGCCTCCTCATCCCTTTGTAGATTACGTTAAAATCTTTTTTCAGAGTGGTTCTGGCGGCCATGGAGTAGTTTCATGGAGAAGGGAGAAGTATGTCCCTAAGGGAGGCCCGGATGGAGGAGATGGAGGAGACGGAGGAAGTATTATTCTGAAAGGGAATAGGCAGTTATGGACCTTGCTGGACCTTAAGTATAGAAAGTACATTAAGGCAGAGCACGGTAGACCCGGAGAGGGAAGCCGGAAGCATGGAAGAAGAGGGAAAGACGAAATTCTGGAAGTCCCACTGGGAACCGTCATTAAGAACTTTGAGACAGGAGAGCATATAGGAGAAGTTACGGATGAAGGGCAAGAGTTGGTCATTCTCAAGGGAGGAAAAGGAGGAAAGGGGAACTGGCACTTTAAGTCTCCCACTCAGCAGGCACCAGACTACGCCCAGCCAGGTATACCAGGGGAGGAGCTTACAGGGGTTATAGAGCTGAAAGTACTGGCAGATGTAGGCCTGGTAGGTTTCCCCAATGCAGGTAAGTCTACGCTTCTTTCTGTTATTTCTGAAGCCAAGCCTAAAATAGGAGATTATCCCTTTACTACCCTGGTTCCTAATCTGGGCATCATTAGGCACAGAGACCAACAGTCTTTTGTGATGGCTGATATCCCGGGTATCATTGAGGGGGCCCATAAAGGGAAAGGCTTAGGGATCCATTTCTTACGGCATATTGAGAGAAATAGCGTATTGCTGTTCATGATACCGGTAGACTCAGATGATATCCGACAGGAGTACCAAACCCTCTTGAATGAGTTAAAAGAATATAACTCTGAACTTCTCCATAAGAATAAGGTCCTGGCACTTACCAAGTCAGATATGATAGACGAAGAATTAGAAGGAGAAATGAAGGCGGATTTGCCAGATATTCCTCATGTTTTTATCTCTTCTGTGGCTCAAAAAGGCTTACAGGAATTGAAGGACCTCCTATGGAATACGCTTCAGGAATAAAGCGAGTGGAATTTTCACTCATTTATGTATATTTCCACTTACTAACCACTTATTTAGGCTGAACTATGCTTCAAATAGCATTTGAAACTCACACCCTCTCTAACGGACTTAAGATCATCGTACATGAAGATTATTCTGTCCCTAAAGTGGTGGTGGATATTCTCTATAAAGTAGGCTCTAAGGATGAAAACCCGGACCTAACCGGTTTTGCCCATCTGTTTGAGCATCTCATGTTTGAGGGGAGTAAAAATATTCCCTCCTATGATACGCCGCTTCAACGGGTAGGAGGCCAGAATAACGCCTTTACTACGCCCGATATCACGAATTACTATTTGACCGTTCCTGCTAATCAGTTAGAAACAGCCTTCTGGCTGGAATCTGATCGAATGCTGGAATTGGCCTTTTCTCAGGAGAAACTAGATATTCAGAAAAGTGTGGTCATAGAAGAGTATAAGCAGCGTTATTTGAATCAGCCTTACGGAGATGCACATCTGAAGTTGAGAGCAGTTCATTATACAGAACATCCCTACAAGTGGCCTACTATAGGAAAAGATATAAGTCACATAGAAAATGCTACCCTTACGAATGTAAAGGACTTTTTCTACCACTTCTATGCACCTAATAATGCTACCATGGTAGTGGCTGGTGCAGTAAAGCCAGAAGAGGTTTATAGGTTAGCAGAGAAATGGTTTGGAGAAATTCCTCATAGAGAATTAGGAAAAAAAATGCTGCCTGTAGAACCCGTACAGACTCAACCCAAGCATCTCCAAGTAGAAGGGAAAGTACCTTTCCCGGCAGTATACAAGATGTTCCATATGCCAGCCCAGTCGGACCCTGACTATTATGTGGCAGATATATTAACTGACCTTCTTTCTAATGGGAAGAGTGGGATTTTATACCAGCGTATGGTGAGAGAAAAACAAATAGCTTCTCAGGCATCTTCCTTTACCTGGGGGCTTCATCATCCCGGCATCATCTCCATAGATGGCAAGATAGCGGAGGGGCATGGAATGGAGGATTATGAAAAGGCTTTGGAAGAGGTGCTGGAAGAAGTAAGTCAGGTGAGCGAAGAGGAGCTGGAAAGAATGAAGAAAAAACTATCTGCCAGCTTCATCATGCAAAAGGCCTATCTTCTGAATAAAGCCATGGCACTGGCTATGTATGATAGCCTGGGCGAGGTAGATTTAATCAATCAAACACCCGCCATATATGAGGCCATCACCCTGGATCAGGTCCAGGAAGCAGCTAAGAAATACCTCCACAAGAATAATTGTAGTACCCTTTACTATCTACCCGAAAACAGAGCGAATTAACCTGAAAGGATTATCACTACACCCTTATGCTAAATAGAACCCTACCTCCTGTCAGTCCTCCCTTAGAAAGCTTTTCATTGCCTACATATGAAAAGACATCCTTAAGTAATGGTATTCCTATTTACTACATTCCCTATGGAGACTTACCCCTGGTATCCATTAAAGCCATTTATCATACGGGTTCCTCTTATCAGGAGTCTACCGGAATAGCAGGCTTCACCACTAAGATGATGATGGAGGGGACCCAGTCCTTTTCCAGTATCGCCTTGGCCCATAAGCTAGATGAGACGGGCGCATGGCTATATCCGGAAGTAGACGATGAGTTTATCTCAGTAAATCTCTCTACTGTTTCTGAACAGCTGGAAGAGGCACTTCCACTCATGGCTTCAGTCATGCTGGAACCCACTTTTCCAGAGGAAGAGTTCCAAAAGCTCATAGCCAGAGAAATGGCTCGTTTAAAGGTAGAATCTTCTAAGACACGTTTTCAGGCGAGAAAGGCCTTTGGGAAGCTACTTTTCGGAGAAAATCATCCCTACGCCAGTTTCCTGGATCAAGAAGAATTGGTAGAAGTAAGCCTGAACAAGCTAAAGGCTTTTTATGCTAGTCAACTAGGAAAGAGCAAATTCTCTCTCCTAGTGGTAGGAAAGGTACATATAGAGGAAGTGAAAGCCTTATTGGAGAAAACCTTTGGGGGCTTATCTGATTTAATTGCAAATCAAGGAACTTCCAAAGCTAAGGGTGCGGCTGTGAATCCTACCTATGGGAGACATCATGTGCATGTAGATGGCTTGCAGGCTACCATCAGATTAGGCCACCTCGCATTTGAGCGTGCGCATGAGGACTTCCACCCTATGCAGATAGTCAATACTGCGCTGGGAGGATATTTCGGCTCAAGGTTGATGAAATCCATCCGGGAAGAGAAAGGATATACTTATGGAATCTATTCTTCCTGGTCATCTTATAAATATCAGGGAGCCTTCTTCATTCAGAGTGATATAGGCAAGGAATATATTAATGATGCCATAGACACTGTCAAGCATGAAATAAAACTGTTGGCAGAGAAAGGTATTTCTTCCGAAGAGCTGGACCTAATCAGAAACTACCTCCTTGGGACAAGTATTAACAGAAGAGAAACCCCTTTTCAGATTGCCGATATTCTCAAGTACAGCATAGCCTATGACCTGAGTTTTGAGGAGATGGATAGGAAGTTTAAGGTACTTGAGAAAATCACTCCAGATGAGATAGCCTCCTATGCTAGCAAGTACTTTCAACCAGATAATTGGCTGGAAGTCATAGCAGGCCCTGAATTTTGAGATTATCTATTGACAAATGTGAGGGTCTTCAAACGAACCTCTTTTTATAAGCCACTAATTCACAGATTTAACACAAATCATTCGTATTCATTTGTTGATTCGTAGCCACAATTTTCCCTCGATAGAGGATTCGCTGAATGATGCTCAATTCAGGATTGAGAATTACTGCCACTACAGTTAATTCCGACAAATTCTTCTCTTAGGTCATTCTTAGGTATAGCACCATAGCTAAGAACCTAACAATCTACATGACAGAAAAGGACATTCAGGAAATTGGGAAGAAGCATTATGGAGAACTCCCTAAGGAGATCATTCGCAAAACTATAGGGATGTGCAATGAGGTCTATGAACTGGTATTCTCCGATTGAAGTGTGATTCTCAGGATGAATAAAGAGAAAGAATGGATTTATGGGACACATAAATTTCTCCCCCTCTTTAAAGAGCTACTGATTAAGACCCCGGAGATTCTCATTGAGGATTACACTAAAGAATCCTTTTCCTTCTGCTATCAGATTCTCACCAAAATAGAAGGCAAAGACCTCCTGGAGGTATTTCATACTTTATCTCCCGCCCAACTAATGGGAATCGCCCAAGAAGTATCTGACATCATGGATAAGTTTAAGTCTCTCCCTCCTGTGAAAAGCTTTGGAGGGTTTACGGGCCTGAATGAATCTCATGAGAAAGATCTACTGAGCATACTGTTGAACAAGAGAAAAGACATTGAGGAGAGAAATAAGGTCTCCGGAATATTTGATGAGGACATACTGGATATCCATCTGAGATTACTTGAAGAGTATACGCCTTACTTCCAACAGGTAAAACCTAGATTGTACTATGATGACCTGAACTCAAAAAATGTCATGATACATGAAGGGAGGTTCAATGGATTGGTAGACCTGGATTTTCTACTGAAGGGAGATTACCTGGAATCCATAGGGAGTATTCAGGCTGTTTGGTATGGGGCAGAACTATGCGAGATGTATGTGG
>JBCDBC010000397.1:0-5369 GCA_039184535.1 Bacteroidota bacterium
AAAAGTATAATACCATCAGGCTAGAGATGCTAGAGGAAATGGATAGCGCCCTCAGAGACGCCAACAGAGATGCAAAAATCAAAGTAATTATTCTTGAAGGTGCAGGAGACAGTTTTTGTGGAGGCTTTGATTTCTCAGGAGGACTAGCGCATTTTGAAGATATCATGGAAGAAGGCTATGATCCTGGGATGGATATAAACCTGGTAACCAATCAATATCTGAGCTACATCCCACAATTCATGGGGCTTTGGCGAGGATTAAAACCTGTGATTGCCAAGGTACATGGGTATTGTGTAGGAGGTGGATCAGAAATGGCACTTTGTGCTGACCTAGTAATCGCATCAGATGATGCACGCTTTGGTACCCCTTATTCAAGGGTTTGGGGTTGCCATCTTACGGGTATGTGGGTATACCGCCTGGGATTAGCAAAAGCAAAATACTACGCTCTCACTGGAGAATGGGTTAGTGGGAAAGAGGCTGAAAGAATTGAACTGATTAACTTTTCATATCCTCTTGAAGAGCTAGATCAAAGGGTGCAAGAACTCGCAGAGAAATTGGCAAACATTCCAATTACACAACTTATCTCCATGAAACTGATTGTCAATCAGGCTTATGATAATATGGGTCTTCAAAGCACTCAAACCCTCGGACCTATCTTGGATGGAGCTATGCGTAACACCCCTGAAGGCAGGGCATTTGTCCGAACAGCAATGAGTGAAGGAGTCAAGGCTGCTGTCATCAATAGGGACGGACCTTTTAATGACTACAGCCAGGGACCCCTGGAAGAACAACCCATCAGGAAAAGCAAGCAATAATACCTAACACTAGATGGGGTAACGGATAATAAATGACTGTTCTCATGCAGAGCAGAGAACGCAAAATTGTGAATAAGGCCATGTAGGATCATTTCTATATGGCCTTTCCTATTTCATAGATGAGGGAAGAGGGTTACGCTCTACAAGCTGTAATGTCTACTGAAATTATCTTGGGTAAGCTCTCCAACAAGTAAGAAAGAAGCTTTTTTCTCATATTTGGAAGAATAACGGCTGTTAGCCTTAACTATAGCATGATGAACATAGCCCCTTTCAAGCTTGAGCGATATTTTACACTTTATGAGTTCACCGCTAAGTATTCTCTATGTAATTCGGATTGTGAGGCTATGTCTATTGGAGACCTCCTCAAACTGGAAGAGGGAGCTGTGGAGCAGTTTCATGATACCTGGCTGGGTTATACCCAAACTAAAGGGGACCCAGACCTGCGGAAGGAGACGTCTACTATTTATGAGGGCGTTAGTCCCGAGGATTTATTGGTATTCACCGGCGCTCAGGAGCCCATTTACCTGTTTTGTCATGCCATGCTTGAGGCGGGAGATGAAGTGATCGTACAAACACCCTGTTATCAGTCTCTTAAATCAGTCCCCGAAAGCATTGGGTGTCAGGTGCAGGAGTGGCAGGTACGCTATGAAGGAGGTACCCCTACTTTTGACCAGGAAGAACTTGAGGGAATGATGTCCGCAAATACTAAAGTCCTCTTCATCAATACTCCCCATAATCCTACTGGCTATCATTTTACCCATGAAGAACAGAATGACTTGGTGGAGTTAGCCAGAAAATATGGAGTGATGATATTTTCGGATGAAGTGTATAGAGAATTGGAGTTCAAAGCTGAATACCTACTCCCTGCCATGGCGGATGTGTATGAGCTAGGGGTTTCTCTGGGGGTGATGTCTAAGGCTTATGGTCTACCTGGCTTACGGATAGGCTGGATAGCCACCAAACATCAGGCTGTATTGAATCAGTTATCCATTCTGAAGGAGTATACCAGCATGTGCAACTCAGCTCCCAGCGAGTTTTTAGCAGGCTTAGCCCTGAGAAATAGAAAACAGATACTGGATCGTAACCTCCAGATTGTACTGGGGAATACTAAACTATATCAGATTTTCTTCGAGAAATACTCAGGCCTGTTCTCCTGGTATATGCCTAAGGCTGGCCCCATTACTTTTGTGAAAATGCTCTTTTCAGAGGATGATGCTACTTTTGCGGAGAAGGCCCTTAAAGAACAACAACTTCTACTGCTACCGGGAAATGTGTATGATTATCCGGGCTTCTTCAGGATAGGGTTGGGAAGGAAAGCAATTCCTGAAGCATTAGAGCAGTTTGAAATATTTCTGTCAAACCGTATTATTAAGGCATGAGGCAAGTATCATTTGAAGAAATAAAAGCAATCATACAAGTAGAGGACCTATTTGAGCCTATGAGGCGGTCCTTTATAGACTATAATTCTCCTAACCTAATAGGGATACCAGCAAGTCTACTCCACTTCAGTGGAGATGCTGATGTACATATAAAGACGGCTGCCATAGAAGGCTATGATTACTTTTCCATAAAAGTGGCCTCTATGTTCCCTGATAATATTGAACATAACCTATCCCCTTATAGTGGAGCTGTCTTTCTGTTTGATGCTATTACGGGCATACCTCAGGCCGTATTAAATGACAGAGGGCTATTGACAGATCTACGGACAGCAGCTGCCGGAGCCGTCATCACAGATTTTGTAGCTTCCGCAGAAGCCAATAAAATTTCCATCATAGGCACGGGCTTACAGGCCTGGCATCAGGTACTCGCTCTGGATAAAATTAGAAGAATAGAGGAACTTGTTATCTATGGTAGAAACCAGGGCAAGGCGAACGCCCTTAAGGGAAAGTTTCAGAAAGAGCTTCCAGGTATTTCCATAAAGGTAGCTGCTTCAGCAGAAGAGGCCGTCAAAGAAACAGAAATCATTCTTACTACTACCTCCAGCAAAGAACCCATTATTAAAGGAGAGTGGCTTCAACCCGGGCAGCATGTGACGGCAGTAGGAGCAGACGATACCTTCAAGCAGGAAATAGATGTAGACTGTTTGCTGAAGGCGGATGCTATTTTCCTTGATAGCCTTCAGCTAAACCTACAGTTTGGAGAATTCTCTCATGCAATGCTAAAGAACCCGGATCTCATGGAAAAAACCATAGAGTTTGGACAAGCTTTCCAGCATGATGCTTGGTCAGGAAATAAGGGCAAGATCACGGTAGCTAAGTTAGTTGGGGTAGGGGTGCAGGATCTGGCGGCGGCTACCTACGTATTAGATAGAATTATCACAGGAGAGTAATTATTGACATCCTATAAGAATGGAAATCAAGGTCCTTGATGAGGTTTTTGGACTCACTTTATCCTACTTCGTCATGTATCTGATGGCTGGCAAGCTCCCGCTTGCCAGTAGGTCGTTGACTCCTGTCCACTGAACTGTCCCTGTTAATGGGACAAAGTAGTATTTACTACATAAAAAGAAGCAAGGAACCCACGGAAATAAGGATCCATAAGCTCACGCCCAGCACGAAGCTTTTCCTACCTGACTGCTTGATTTGGTTTATGGAAATGTTGGAGCCTATCAGGAATAAGGCTATCACCATTCCACGTTTACCTAGCCAACTAAGGGAGGTGTAAGCCATCTGAAAATCTGGAAACATACTGGCGAAGAGAATCGCAAGTACAAAGAAGAGAATGAACCAAGGCAGCTTAATGGCCTTTTTCTCCTGGTTTTTATGAAAGAATGCAATGACCAAAACTAAGGGAATAATCCACAAGGCGCGGATCAATTTCACCGTAGTAGCTACCTGTAAGGCCTTCTCCCCATAACTAGCTCCGGCTCCTACCACAGAACTGGTATCATGAATGGCTATGGCTGCCCAATTTCCGAATGCTTCCTGATTTAATCCCAACTGATGTCCTATGAAGGGGAACAGAAACAAGGCAACCGCATTTAACACGAAGACTACAACCATGGCGAATGAGGTTTGATAGTTTTTGCTGTTGAGAATGGGCGCCACTGCCGCTATGGCACTTCCCCCACAAATAGCAGTACCTGTGGCTATCAGGAGAGAAATATTCTTTTCTACCTTAAGGAGCCTACCCAATAAAATACCCCCGGCCATGACAGCACCGACAGAAATGATGGTTTCCAGGAAGCCACTTTTGGAGGCAGTAAGTACCTCCCCAAGATTCATCTTAAATCCCAGCAATACGATAGATACCTGTAGAATCTTAGAGGTGTAGGTATGAATATTTGTTTGCCTGATCCCAATTAAAGAGAGCACTAGCCCCACAAATAAGGCCATAGCTGGAGATACAAAAGGGAGGAAGCATAAGAATATGCCTCCTATATGGAGCCACTGAACATTCTTATACTCTCTTACAGTGCTTAGGATGCCATTTACATTGAAGAATCCTTTCATGTTTACTAGAATAAGACCTTCTCTCCAGTTTATGCCTCAGAAAGAAGATATATTCAGGAAACTTCTCTTTGGGATTTTTATGCGGAAATGGTCCCTAATAAAGTTGTCCTGCAAAGATTTTTCCAGAAATCAGGTAATACGGCTGCCTACTTCCGAATACCAGCGCCCAAAGGAGATGGAGGAGGTATAGCTGGCTTTCTATTCTGGATTTCCGGCATGGAGAATGTCTCTATGTGTGGAAGTACATAGTTGGCAAATAATCTGCATTCGTCCAGATGAGGATAACCCGAAAAAATAAATGAGCGGATTCCCATATCCATGTATCGCTGAATTTTTGCCAGAACCTGATCTGGATTTCCAACTATGGCACCTCCGCAACCCGAACGAGCACGTCCTATACCCGTCCACAGGTTAGGTTCTACAAATCCTTCCACGTCGGCGGCTTCCCTAACAGCAGTTTGTCTGGATACCCCATAAGATTTAGCATCCAGCGCACGCTCCCGGATTTCTTTTCCCTTCTCATCTTCCACATAGGTCATCAATTTCTTGGCTGCCATGCGAGCTTCATCTTCCGTTTCTCTCACGATCATATGAACTCTAAGACCAAAGTCTACCTTACGTCCATATCCGGCAGCTTTTTGACTCATATTTTCCATTAATCCCTGAAGTTTATCTTCTGCCTCTGGCCACATGAGGTACACATCACAATGCTCCGCACACAGATCTACAGCCGGAGGAGAATATCCACCAAAGTACAGTAAGGGTCCCCCATTTTGCTGATAGGGCTTGACGGGATCCGTATTGTCAAGCTTTATGTTGTAAAATTCGCCTTCAAAATCTATGTAATCCTGTGTCCATCCTTGTTTGAGAATTTCAATCACTTCTCTGGAACGCTGATACCTTTCAGCAGAAGAGAGATCAGTCCCGGGCAGATTTGAAGAGATGATGTTAATGGTCAAACGCCCCTTTAAGATATGGTCGAGAGTAGCTATGGCTCTCCCTAACATAGGAGGGTGAACCTCTCCACATCTGATGGCTGCCAGGATGTTGATGTTGTTAGTTAAAGGTGCTACTGCCGAAGCAAATGTCAGTGTATCCTGTC
>JBCDBC010000398.1:0-5366 GCA_039184535.1 Bacteroidota bacterium
ATCAGCATTTAGGCTAGATCCTGGACCAGGATGTATGATTTTCTGTGAAGAGGGCGTAGCATTAACTTTTCTTACCGGATCTTGGCTACTTTCTTCATTGCCAGTTGCCGGTAGTCTTCTGACTCTGCCAGGAGATAGAGGAAGCCTGCAGGGATACCGGAAGCATCCAGACGTATCTCTCCTTCTTTTTCCTCAAAGGATTTCGTGTACAAGACCTTGCCTAAAGGAGACACCAACTTAATCAGGATTTTACCTTCTGATGAGTGCTTGAAAGAAATATTCATCTCTTCCCCAAAAGGATTAGGATTTACTTCCAGGATAAAAAAGTCGGCGGGTTCTAGGGTCAAACTCACAACCTCACTATAGCGTGGGGCACCGTCAAGCTCTATTTGTTTAATTCTGTAAAAGAAGGTGATAGGCTGTTCTTCCCTAATATCTATATCCATGAATTCGTAGGTATTCTCTTCTCCAGTTATGTTTTCACCATCTACCTCACCTACTTTGGAAAACAGAACTTCATCTATGGATCTCTCTATCTCAAATGTGCTGTTTTTACTATCCTCAACTGTTCCCCATTCCAGCCTTGCATCATTTCCCTCCTGGGTTACATTAAAGGAAATAAAATTAACAGGGTTCCCTACTACAGGTCTATCTCCCAAGGTTTCTGCTTCCAATTTGGTAAGCTCATCATCCTTATATACTATAGTCCCTACCGTACCTGCCTTATACCATGTGAGCCCCCATAATTTTTCCATGTCTACCCTGTCAAAACATACTCTCCCGATGAGTTTTTTATATGGGGAAGCTTGAATGACTTCTCCTTCTCCTGGAGTTGATAATTCTATATTTAGGGAAGCTTTTCCAGGAGAATACTTAGTGAGGGTAGAGGAAAGATAGCTTTGCGCATCTTCCAAATAGTCTGTAACAAGCCTTGGATTTCTGAGAACAGTAGAATCGAAGGAGAAAACAAGATTGCTCGATCCTAATCTACTTTGCTGATCAAAAGACAAAGCCAGATCTACACAAAAGGTATTATCCACTCCCAGTTCTCTATTTTGAAAGCTGAGGTTATATTTTTCTGTTTGGCTAAAAGCTGATTGGCAAAAGATGATCAAGCAAAGTAATGGGAATAAAGTATTCATCATGACGGTCGGATCAATATAGTCCTTTACAAATAAACTAAACAACTATTCAATTTATTATTTTTACCGTCTGAATTGTCAAAATAGGGGTGTACTTTTAAGTGAAAAACAGCTTAAGGGATATAACGAGTAAAAGCCAGATGCTTCTGTACTGTAATTTTGGGTCTTCGGACTGTAGTTTTGAGCCAAGCGCTAATAAAGCATATTTATCTTTCTCCCTTAAGGAAGCTGGATAAAAGCCCCGTTATTCACCCGCCAATACTCGTTTTTATCAACTGCATTTACCGTCCCATCCAGGTTGAAGTCTGCCTTAGTGGTTCCATACAGGTTAAGCGAACCGTTTTCCTGTTTCCAGTAGAGGTTCTTATCTATTGCATTTATACTTCCATCACCATTGGCATCTCCAGCCAGCATGAGTCGCTTCCCATTCAATACTTTGCCTGACTGGCTCCCTCCAGCTACCGAGGTTAAAGGACTGCTAAAATCTATGAATGTACTGGCATTAATGGATATAGCAACTTCAGTAGTAAGAGACAGGTGATTCTGATGGCGGACGCTCACAAAGAAAGTACCCTGCTCTATCCCATCAAAGATAAGCTGGATGGAACCGTTAGGCATCACGATGTCCCCATCCCTTTGTAACAACATAGGTCTGGTGTCTATGATGTTCTCTACTGAATCTTTATCTCTAAGTTCTACCAATACCCAATCTACTATGGCATTCTGCCCCTGCTCCTCGAATAAGCCAGGAGTAGCTGTTACGCCTACATTGTAGGGGTCTTCATATGGAAGGAGTCCTTGCTTACGTAAGCCATCTCTCATAAAGCCGGAAGCAGAATTGAAAGGCCCCTCAAGCATCATTTTCATCCTAAAGTTCAAGTCAGTAATAGGCTCGCCTCTACACGTACATCCATCTTCACGAATAATGTCATTATTGGTAGTCGGATCACCATCATCACAGAATGGTCTTTCTGATGCCAATACATCTATTTCATGTAGGTTCAGGTATTCTGTCCCCACATTATTACCTGACTTTTGGATTCTCACATAGCGCCCTATGGTATCCACAGGAATAGAAATCCTGGGAATGTCTGTAGTAAGTCCTAACTGGAAGCTGAAGTCAGCATTTGCGAGGGCAGAGGGTAGATCTGTTCCATCTGGGAATGGTGTATCTGCTACCAAGACATAAGCATTACTAAGTCTTTCTGAGCAGCAGCTATCTACTCCGATTAGATTCCAGATCACTAACTGATCTATAGGCTGGTTCTGTCCCAGGTCTAGTTGCATCCATTCTGTAGGTCCAGATAAAGTTTGGGCAAATCCATTCTCAGTATCTCCATCCGTTAAATTAGACACATCATTCACAAAGGGCCATTGAGAGCTCTGTGAAGGCGCCCCTTCTACTTCATAAAATGCTTCACAGTTACAGTCATCATCATATATCACATAATCCGTACATGCGCCTCCATTGGTGCAGGAGTTCACATCTGCAAATACTTCCAGCTCTTTGATGTTCAATACCCATCCACCTGGTTTATCTCCCGGATTTTGTAAGCGCACATATCTACCGAACTGGCCTACCTTTATATCTGCTGTCTCTTGTAGTTCCTGATCATCCAGCTTCATGGAGAAAGTTGCATTAGCCAGAGCAGCTTGAAAGTCCATACTAGTAGAAAATGGCTGGTCTGAAACCAATAGATAAGCCCCAGTAAGTCTCTCACTACAACAATCTGTTCTATTCCATATCCTCACTCCACCAATGAGAAAATCTGCTCCCAGGTCTATTTCCATCCACTCGTTAGGATTAGTCCAAGCTGTATGTGCAAGATTATTATCATCGTCTTTTATCCCATCATTTAAACTTTCTGGTACATAGTCATTGTAGGTGGAGCTCATGCTGGCAGTTCCTCCTAGTGCCATATTAGTCTGGGTACAATTACAGTTCTCATCATACACAAAGGAGGTCCCGTTTTGTAGGGTACAGGAATCAGTGGGGGTACAGGGTGCCCATAGTTCACAACTTCCATCAGTCCCGTCTAGTGGATCACAAATGCCATCCTGGTCAGTGTCTGCCAAGGTCCCTACACAACTACAGTTTTCATCAAAAGTATCATTGATGGTACATACATTTCCATCATCACAGGCAAAGCCTATGGTACAATCATCACAAGCGTCCGGCACACCATCTTCGTCATTATCTAGGGTATCATCTCCCCCTTCACAAACATCATTAGTATCGCATACACCATCTCCATCCGAATCCAGAATATTTCCGTTACAGTCCAACTCACAGGGCAATTCCTCTTCTGACGGAAACAGACTGATTCTGTTAATGATCCAATTAGGATCTTCTCCCCCTTGGTCAGAAAACTCCAGCGTAAGCTTCCCATCATTTACATGTACAATGATGGATTCATTTAGGGGGACCCTTTCTTCTATGTCTATATCGCTTAAGACTACCTCTCCTTCAGCTTTCACTTGTATATCATCTCTGGCCTCATCCATATCTACAAATCCCAGAAAAACAGCCCAGGTTCCATTTTTCACCTTAACTTCCAGGGTATTCGGCTTATCAGAATAGATAAAGTCTCTGGCCAGCTCGTCTCCCTCTTCCCTTTCTACAGCTTGCAGCTTGTCCGGATTTAGCCAACCGTAGGATAGTGTATTAGAGGAATTAGTCAGCCTGATAAATCCCTGGAAGACTTCGGAAGATTCTGTCCCCAGGTCAAAGGAGTAACTGTCAGCGGATTTGACAGGGAGAATTTCCTGACAAGGTACCTGAGACAACACCATCTCTCCTGAATTATAGTACACCAAGTCTTGCCCCGGAACGGCAAAGATATTCTCTGGTGCATTCTCAAGTGCTTCTTTTACCGCTCTTCTATACTCATCCTTGTTAGGAACAGCACACCTATACTCATCTGAGAAAAGCCCTATATCATCAAAGGGAATGACCGGCATCCCGAATGGTTGAGAACCATTATAATTAAAATTCAGGGTGGAAATATCTTCAAAAATACCAGTAGATATCTTCTGGTTACTCTGCCTCGTAACTATATCATCCTGACCAAAGATGGCATCATCCTCTTCAAAATAATTATTGATATCCGCAGACTGATAGGCGCCAAACTTCTTATTGGTGAAGAAATCATCCAGCATGGCCGATAATAAAGGATAAAGGTTTTCCCAATAGGTAGAAATTCTCTCCCGCCAGTTATCAGCAGAAATGCCATCCTGCCAACCGTCAATCCCAGCCTCTTGCAGGATGCCACCGATGGGGTTTACTCTTTCGTTGATATCATATGGATTGGCTACCAGGGCATCCATGGCACTTTGATAGGCTGCTGCACTGGGACTTCCTACATGGCCTATTCCTTCCGGTCCGAGGACAATGTTCCTACTTACCAAATGGCCTCCGCCATCCATCTTAATACCAGGCCCATTAATCTCATAGGTGATATTTTCAATATAGATTTCTCCCCCGTCCCCATCATCTGAGAAAAAGCCGGCCTTATTCAAAGGACCAGTAATAGTAGGAGAATGGTGTATGAAGTTATGCCTGAAGGTATTCCCGAAACTCCACATACTCCCTCCGCTGTAAATGGCTCCTCCATCTCCCTCCTCAATTTGGATGTTAAAGATTTCATTCCGCTCAAAGAGGTGCCCTACCCCATCATGCACAATGGGTTGTCCATTTGAATGATGGATCAGGTTATTTCTCACAATATTTCCTGCTCCATTTACTTCAAAAGCATTCCCATAGTGGTCCTGAGAATAGACTTGGGTAAAGTGGCAGTTCTGCATAAAGTTTCTTGCCAACTCAACTGTATCAGCAGAAAAGGTTCCTCCAAAAAGTCTACACCCGTTCCAATTGTCTATGAAATCGCAGCTCAGGAAACCATTGTTTCTCCCGCTCCAAATATTGGAAGCAGACATTCCAAAGGCATGCTTGATGGTTATCCCTGCAAACTGGTTATCAGCTCCTCCTGTGAGATTGAGGACACCAAATCCATTTCCTGACTTACCTACATTCTGTATGCTTATGCGCTCCACCCTGACATTCTGTGTACCATTTAATACCAGAAACTGAGGCCCATAACAGAGTCGGAGGTTGGAACTGGAAGTAATGGGAGTTCTGGGGTAGAGGTATAGTATACTTTCCGCATTATCATAGTACCATTCTCCAGGTCTGTCCAGCTCATATAAGATATGGGTAAAAAACCC
>JBCDBC010000399.1:0-5362 GCA_039184535.1 Bacteroidota bacterium
AAACAATTTATTCCAAAATTAATTTTATCCAATAAAATAATTTTTTTATCTTTAGCCTGTATCCCTGACAATAAATCTACCCAAATCTTGTTATGAGGCTGTTCCTGTCTTTCATGATCACCCTCCTTTGCTCGCACATGTCAGGCCAACTCCCCGATACACTCAGGGTCAATTCGCAAAGCACGGTAAGCTTGGCTTTCCCGGGGCCTGTAATGGTCGTTGACATTGGGAATCAGGGATACATCCACCAAAAGCAAGAAGAAGTACTTCTACTCAAATCTACCTCATCCCAGGTACTTCCCACCAGCTTCTTTGTGAAGTATCAGAATGGCAAGGAAACCCATTATCTATCCTCTACCATTGCTTATGGTAGTCCAGATAAGACATTCATTAACATTCAGCAGGAAAAAGAGGCTTTCCATGAAATCCCTCTAGCGAATATCGCTAGCCAGGAAGAAAGTGGACCATCTCCCTTCTTTCCTACTTTGGTGAATTTTTCCGGAGCTACCTCTACTCTACAAGCTACTCCGAGACAATTTTTCTCTATAGGCCATAAGAAAGGAAAGTATACTGCCTATATCCATAGCCTCCATTCTGATGAGCAGGCGATTTATATCAGATTAGCGTTAAATAATAGAGGTAGATTGCCCTACGCTTTAGGGAACATTCAAGTAGAACATGTAGGGACTGAACTGGTCAACAGAACCTTCAATTCCAGAAAGCAAAAACTGGATTTGCTGGACCTGGATATGCCAGGAGAAGTAGCGGCCAAAACCACAGCCAATCTCTTCATAGCCATTCCAGCAGACATCATACCTTATACCAATAACAACAGCAGCCTTATCATAAAGATTCTCCCTTTCTCAGGGATAGGAGGATTCAAACTACAGCTTCCAGGAAAATTTTTCATGAATCTGAATAACATATGAACAGAGCTTTGTTATTCCTTGGAATCTTGCTCTCTTATTTCTCAACCAAATGCCAAATCAGACATACCAAAGGGATACAAACCTTTGCCCTAGGTATGAGTATTTCTCCTCAGGAAGAAGGAGTAGCCTATCAGGCTTCTTATCTACACTTTCTCAATAGGCAGCAGTTTCTGGAAGCACAGCTTAGTTATGAGACCATCCTCATTAGTCAGGATAGGGATAGACAGTTCTATGAAACAGAAAATGTACCAGGTTCGCCACAAGATGAATTGGTGCTAGGTACCTATACTCAGAAGAACCTGACTAAACTAAAGGGATATTACCTGTCTGTGAATTATGGCCATCTCCTCTTTGACGTGAACGATCGACTTTACTTCCATGGACTAGCAGGCATCAAAACGGGATTTGAAGAGCTTTTATCCGGAGAATCAGAATCTGACATAGTGGGAGGAATTACTATGGGTCCTGAGCTTGCTGTATATCTTGCTCCTGGTATGGGCATAGCCCTTAGAGGGACTGGAAGCTATTTGTTAGGTGCACACCAACCTCTTAGGTGGTTAGCGGGAGGTTCACTCATTTTGGGATTCTGAGAATAGGAGACATGCAGAAGATATTCGTTGTTCTCATATTAATCTTGCTGGTATTTCTTGCTTGTGAGCCGGAAGAAGTCTTACCCGAATTTGAGGCCGACTTCGTGATGAGTACCGAAACCATAGAGGTGGGAGATACCATTGCCTTTGGGGAGAAAGTACAGGGCTTCCCAGCATCTTTCAGGTGGCTTTTTGAAGGAGGCCAACCCAGTATTTCTACAGCTAGAAAGCAAACCGTTTCCTACCGAAGTAAGGGTACTTTTAAGGTTACCCTCTGGGTGGAAAGTGAGGATTCCCGAGAAGATTCTGTGGTAAAAGAAATTACCGTTACGGAAGGCCTGAAAGCTCAATTCTCTGCTCCAAAAACCATTATCAGACAGGACTCCAGTCTTACCTTCTCAGATCAATCCACCGGTGAACCCGATAGCTGGTCATGGTTTTTTGAAGGAGGAGAACCTAACACTTCTTCTGAGCAAAACCCTACTATTTTATATCCGGATACAGGAACATTTAGTGTAAGCTTAGTAGTGGGGAAAGGAGAAATATTAGACAGCGTAAGTTGGCAAAACTACATACGTGTGGTAGATGATACCACAACCATTACTCAGCCCAATGACTCTCTCACCTTCCCTACTGTGAACTGTGATGCCACTAATACAAGTGGCCTAGCTCCGCTTGAAGTATTCTTCATAGCTGTGGCTACTGATCCCAACGGAAATGATAATGAAATCACTTATAGCTGGGACTTCAAGGATGGAAACACAGCTACAGGAAATAAGGTCAGCCACATATTCACAGAAACAGGAAATTATACAGGGAACTAACCGTGATGGATGCTGAGGGGAATGAGGTCACCTGCGAGGAAATACTCATAGAGGTCAAACCCAGACCTGGAGCGCCTACTGTGAGCTGTAGCGCTAACCCTGAAAGTGGTCCAGCTCCACTTAACGTGAATTTCTCGGTTGCTGCCACTGACCCTGACGGAGGCCCGTTACAGTACTTTTGGGATTTTGGAGATGGAGATACTACCTCTGTACAGAATCCTTCTCACATATATACTATGCCGGGAGAATATCAGGTAGAAATAACCGTCATGGATGAGGATGGATTAGTTTCTACCTGTAAGAAGGTCATTTCTGTCAGTGAGAATAACTTACCTCCCTCCCTCAATTGTAGCATAACGCCTACTACAGGGTCAGTACCCCTAAGCATAGAAGCTACGGCCATAGCTGAGGACCCCGATGGAGATGATGAAGCATTGACCTACCTATGGACTTTCGGAGGACTCGACAGTAGTTCCTCTT
Source organism: Bacteroidota bacterium (assembly GCA_039184535.1). GTDB lineage: Bacteria > Bacteroidota > Bacteroidia > J057 > J057 > JBCBKZ01. The sequence goes on from JBCDBC010000399.1 coordinate 2,824, forward strand.
CTACGGCGAACTTCACTTTCGATTCTGCAGGGACCTATCAGGTCAAGCTCATTGTTACAGATGAAGTAGGAATGACTAATAGCTGTGAAGAAACCATCACTGTCTCAGGTCTGGATAATCAACGCCCCATAGCAACATGTGAAGCTACTCCTACTAAAGGAGAAGCTCCACTTACGGTAAGCTTTACTGGTGGTGGCCAGGATACTGATGGAAGCATTGTATCCTACAGTTGGAACTTTGGAGATGAATCCCCCCTTAGTGAACTCCAGAATCCCACTCATGAGTACACCACTGAAGGGACATTCACAGCTAGCTTAGTAGTAGAAGACAATCAAGGCGCCAGGGATACCTGCATAAAAATTATCACTGTCTCCTCTAATGTTTGTCCTCAACCTCAACTACAGGCCAGTCCCCTTTCTGGAGAAAGCCCTTTAGAGGTAAACTTCAGCGGGACTATGTCAACAGATTCTGATGGGACCATCACCTCTTACACCTGGGACTTTGGAGATGGAAATACAGCTGATGGGGAAACAGCTACACACATTTATCAAACAGATGGGCAGTACGTAGCCACTCTCACCATTACCGATGATGAAGGCTGCCAAAAATCTACCTTCGTAACCATCAATGTAGGCTCTGATAATATCTGCCCCCAGGCTGTCATAGTCACCAATAATCAGACTGGTACCGCTCCTTTAAGCATTGTCTTTGATGGGACTTCTTCTACGGATGCAGATGGACTGATCACCTCCTTTGTTTGGAGATTTGGTGATGGAGATACGGCAGCAGGACCAGATATATCTCACACATATGAGAGTGCAGGAACTTTTACAGCTATCCTGGAAATCACGGATGATGAAGGATGCAAAGTCAGTGATAGCTTAGCCATTACAGTAAGCCCTCCGTCAAGTCCGCCCACTGTAAACTGCTCTGCCAGTCCGGAAAGTGGAACAGCCCCCCTTGAAGTAAGATTATCGGCTTCTGGGGCAGATAGTGATGGATTTATCGTTTCCTACAGTTGGGACTTTGGAGATGGGAATTCTGGTTCAGGTGAGAATGTAACTCACACCTATGCCGGAGGAACTTATACAGCACAGGTCATAGCCACAGATAATGAGGGTTTATCAGATACCTGTGTAGCCTTTATAGCAGTAGGGGCCGCTCCCAATCAGGCACCTACTGTAAGTTGTAATGCTTCTGTTCTAACAGGTGCACCACCTTTGACTATTAACTTCTCTTCCCTAGCCACGGATACAGATGGTACTATTGCCAGTTATGAGTGGACTTTTGGGGATGGAAACACCTCCACAGCCCAGAATCCTACGCACATTTATCAAGCAGCAGGAAATTACCTAACCAGTGTCGTAGCTACAGATGATGAGGGTGCGAGTGATACCTGTGAGCTAAACATAAGCGTTCAGGTAGGTGTCAACTCCCCTCCTACCCTAAGTTGTCTGCCTGACAAAACCTCTGGCAAAGCTCCTCTCACGGTCAACTTCTCTGCGGATGCTTCAGATTCTGATGGTACCATTGCCAGCTACCGTTGGGAGTTTGGTGACGGAAATAGTAGGACACAAGAAGATCCTTCTTATACCTTTTCTGACGCTGGAACCTATAATGTGAGATTGGTGGTGAAGGATAATGTGGGGGACTCAGCTGTCTGTACCAATACCATAACTGTTACGGCTAATCAGTGCCCTTCTCCCAGCATCCAGGCCAATCCTACCTCCGGTATAATTCCGTTAGAAGTAAGCTTTGATGCAGGCAATTCCACTGACCCGGATGGAGCGATAGTGTCATATACATGGGAATTTGGAGACGGAGATACCGGTATGGGAGAAACGACCTCTCATACATACACAGAAGTAGGAAATTACCTGGCTACTCTTACGGTAACCGACAATGATAATTGCAGTGAGACCGCCAACACCACTATCACGGTTTCTTCTCCTGATAATACGCCTCCAGTAGCCAGCTGTCAGGCCGATGAGGCTTCAGGAAAGGCCCCTTTCACCGTTAACTTCAGTGGAGCAGCTTCTACCGATGCTGATGGCGCCATAGCAGAATATACTTGGGACTTCGGGGATGGCTCTCCTATTACTTCTGGTGTAACACAGGAGCATACGTACACTACTCCTGGTACTTATTCGGCCACCTTAACGGTTCTGGATGATGATGGTGCCTCTGCTCAATGCAACCTGGAAATTACTGTCACGGAGAATACTAATCCGGTAGCTTCCTGTGAGGTATCCCCTACATCTGGGAATCCGCCTCTCCTCATCAATGTGGATGGGACTAATTCCTCTGACCCAGATGGAACTGTGGCGGAATATTTATGGACCTTTGGAGATGGGGCTACTTCTACTGAAGCCAGTACTACACACACCTTTGCCAGTGGTGGAGACTATCTGGTAAAGCTAGTCATTACAGATAATGAAGGTGGGAAGGACAGCTGTTCTACCCTGGTTTCCGTCAATAATGCCCCTGAGGCAGTTTGTCAGGTAACGCCTACTGAAGGCAATGCCCCCCTCACTATCAC
>JBCDBC010000400.1:0-5348 GCA_039184535.1 Bacteroidota bacterium
CAGCCAGCTAGTCCGCCAACTAATACACATGTCTCTCCCAACCAGTTCCACCAAAACCAGGAACTCCATACATCTTGATTGTAATAGCGTTTACGCCCTACTATAGCAGCTGTAATGGCAGCGAAACCTTTCCCAAAAAACTTAGTGAGCCCTTTTATCTTTTTGTAATTAGTGGCTTCTCCTGCTTGATCGGGCAGTGTAAAAAGAGTTAGGAAAACCTCTATGGCTAATTCTGACCAGAAACTCCGCTTTCCCACTTTCCCATAGTCTGTGAGAAAATTGTTTTTAACCCAGGTCCACCCATGGTCAGGGTATTGTTCAAAAGAGGAGGGTAATGCAACCAGTAGCATTTCAAAGATCCTGATTTGCTTAGTGAGAATCTTTACCACAGTTTTCCCGAAGCCTTTGGCTCCCCAGTCATTAAAAACTTTGTAATACGTAGTCCATCCATCCCCTTTAGTATCTGTTGCGAAGTATACTAATGAAATGAGATCCCTAATTTCTATGTAGCTTATGTTAGCTAAGGGGTTTACATAGTTTCCTTCCTTAATATCTAGCAGCCCATGTTGAAGGGAGTCAGCTACACCTCCCAGTAGTTCTAATACAAAAGCAAATCCCTCTAAGAAATCAGCATAACCAGAACTAGAAAAGCTAACAGCTTCAGAGCTTTCGGGGAGGTTTTCATAAATATTAAAGCGGTCAGGGACCTCTACTACCTTTTCATTAAACCAGGTTAGGTACCAGCTAACCTGACAGTCAATATCCAAAGATCTGGTAGCTGGAGAAGAGGCATTAACATTGATGCTAAGGGAGCCTTCTCCGAGGAGGCTTAGAATATTCTGAATATCCTCTAAGCCCTCTTTTGCCTCAATTATCACATGTGCAAATTTACCTACTTCCTCATCCCAGTTAAGTTCTGTAAGTGTTGCACAGAAGCTATCAACAAAGACGCTCAGGTCTAGGGTAGGAACTTCAAGCTCAGCTATTTTTTGTGGGAGTAGGCGCTTGATCGTCAGTATATTTGCTGCTACGGCATAAGATTCTAAGGCTGATGCACTTGGGTCTCCACTTAGGTAGTCTCTGGCAAGTTCGTCCGTTATGCCGTCTATAAGAGTGGAAGCAATATTCTCAAAAAAGGATGGGGTCAGTCCCAAATCATTTTCGAGAATGTCTACCAGTTCGTGTAGCTTGGTGTGAATATCTGCTACTTGCAGATTATCCAGAATCTCTGAAAGGAAATCAAGTAGGAATTCTAGAGATGCATAAATAGAGGAGGAGCCTTCAAAACCTTGCCCCACTCTTTCTTCGAATGTTTGATACAAAGGGGCAAACCAAGCTTCAATACCAGGCTTTGCAGCACCCACTCTCCCTTCTATGTTCTCTTTCACCATTTGAAGGGCTTCTTCAAAGGCTAGTTGAAACTTGGGTAACAGATTCTGGTCTCCAGTAAAGTCAAATACTAATCTACTTCCCAACTCCATGAGCATTTCCAGCACGCGATCATCATCTGTGCTGATGACTCTATCTAAGAGCTGGGGTCGTATGAGTACATTTCCTAGCATTATCCTACACTAAAATTGGCTTCTGCTTGTATGTCAGCAGGGATCACATTAAACATATCCCGATAGGCTTCTATGATCCTGCTCAGGTCTGTCGTTATTTTACCGTCTAGATTGTCTACTTCAGAGAGGAAAGTTTCTATCTCTATGCTTAGGTCAAATAGGTTGATAAATTCCAGTAAGGCATTAAACCTGGGCTGAAGTTGTCCTTCTACACTCTCTATGGGACTTTCCAGTAAGTCCAGCAATTGTAAGTAGCTTTCATCAAGGGCTGGAATCCCAAATAGCTGGTTTATGTCTATAATGGCGAGTAAGTCCTCGAATGCTTGCTTAAGCTCGGAGGCTAGGGAAGAGGGTCTCAGGAGTTCCATCTGCACGCCTACCGCATCAAATATATCTTGAACTTCCTCTGCTAAGAAGCTTAGGTCCAAGGTGTTTAAGTCGTCTGTAAAGCCGTTTAAGGATTGCCTAAGTGTTTCTAAGGCAGTTGTTAAGTCGAGAAATTCAGCTATTTGATCTTGAACCTGCTGGATTAGAGAAGAAATTTCCGTGAGAATAGCTGTCAATATCCCCTGTATATAATCCAGGGCCTTGAAAGTAGGGGCAATCGCTTCAGTAAATTGTTCGCGGACCAGATTTTGAAGAAAGGCGCTAAATTCTCCTAAAGTGATGCTGGAAATCCTCATTTGGGCTAAGGGGCCTTCCGGGCTATGGAATCTACTATCCCAATCCATGAAAGAACTAGTCAGTATCTCTTCTTGAGAAATGAGCTCCTCCTGTAGATCTCCCAGTGCATCTAAGGAGAAAGAAAAAGCTGGATCTAGGGGGTCAAATGTATCCAACAAATTAAGGAGGGCCGTTTTCTCTGGAGAAGTCCCTGGAATACCCTCCACAGCTGAGCGGGGGATGCCTCTATGTGCATTCACCAGACTTATCAGCTTATTTTTGGGATCTAAGTCTGTCAACTTATTCACCAATGCTTGCAGAGGTAAGGCTACTTCTTGCTTGAGGGGACCTGCTAAGGTAAGGTCTAGTTGAGCTTCCAATTGGGTGAAAGCGGTAGTCAAACCAGACATGTCTGATAAATCATCAAACTTGGCTGAAACGGTATTGCCAAGTGTCGCAATTTGTATGTCAGCATCACTTAAACCTGAAAGTCTCTGGATCAGTACCTCAAACTGGTCCCTGAAAGCACAGACAGTGTCCACCACTTCCTGCAGTTCCTTGCCAAAATCTGCTACATGATCAAAAGCTTCATTGGTTACATCCAGGGGAAGATTGTCAGTTACGGATTGGATTCCCTCCTGAAGGACCTCATTAATTGGCGCTATGATCTCCTGAGGGTCTATTTGTGTAATGAGTGATTTTACCTGTTCAAAGCTAGGCTCTAAGGGAAGAAGAAGCTTTTCAGGATCTAAGGTTTCCTGAATATCTCCTTTCAGTTCATCAAGTGAATCCTGTAGGGGAGCTACGAGTAGGGAGGGCTGGAAGTCTTCCAGCTTAGTGAGAAAGTCTCTATATGGCTGAAATATGCTATCATTTAGATATTGATCTGGAGAAAAACTGGAGATATACTCAACTAGTTCAGCGGGCTTGTCTTTGATTGCCAGTAATACTGTCTTGGGACCTTGCTCTATAACATCCCTCAATAGCGCTAGGAGTTGGTTTATGCTTGATTCAAGTGCATCGGGAGATAAGATCTCATTTTTTTCAATTTCTTGAACGATTTCATCTAATAAGCTACCCGTTAGCGGTATGCTACTGATAATTTCAAAAGCACTTTTTACGGCGTTGATTATATCAACTACTGTATTGGCGGTGGATTCTATGGAGAAACTGGCTAAAGCAGAATTGACAGTAGTTAGCGCTTCCCTAATTTTGCCTATAGCCTCAACTGTATCTTCAGCCTGGAGAATACCTTCCAGAGTATCCAGCATATGGATGAGCTCATCAATGATGGCTTGAATATTTATAAAGCCGAAAACATCAATTAAGGCATCTATTCCTGTTTGCAGGACATCTCTCACGGGTTCGAATACGGTATCTGCCCCTTGCTCAACAAGTTCTTGAAAGTTGGCTAGCTCAGTTAGGAAGCTTTCCTTAATATCAGAAACCCCAATGTCTTGAATGAAGTTGCTTACCTCATCCATCAAAAGAGAAATATCTAGGGTAGCTTCCGTGAGTCTATTTCTAAGCCCTTCTATGGCATCTGTAGCCTCTGAAATCCCTCCTTCCAGACTATCAGTAACAAGCCCAATATTTAATTTGTCCAATAAATCCGTAACTACTGAGAATAGGCTCCTTACACTTTCTGTGATAGAAGAAATACCACTTTGGGCTAGAAATTCATTAAAGGGGACACTGATTAATTTTATGATACTCAACTCTGAGGGGGGAGAAAGTAAGGCAATCAATTGAATCATACGTGCCTCGGATTCATCTTCAAGCCCCGCTAAGGATTGTAGCAGCTGAGTTTGCTGTCCCTCAAAAAGCTGGGACTTCAATTCTGCTAGCATACCTGATAGAGCAGAGAAATGATCTGAGGTTTCTTGAATGAGAGTGGCTGTACCCGTTAGATCCTGTATGTTTACCGCCTGTGAAAGACCTTCTAGTCCGTTTATAGCACCCGCTAAGTGAGCACTAAGGGTGATATCATCTATTTGGTCATGGATGCTGGTAAGCTGAGAGGCAGTAGCACCTGTGTTTTCTACCAGGATGGCCTGTTGGATAAAGGCGCTTAAGCGATGGAGGGTGTCAATTATTTGTGCTTCTATGTCCTCTACTTCCATGTCCAACCAGGTCAAAGTAGTCTCAAGTTTTTCTGTTAACTCATCGTAAACAGGCATGTACCCTAATGGAAACCTCTGTCTGGGAATAGCCCTTAGGGCGTCCAATAGAAATGGTAAAAAAGTACTTGCGTTTAGGGGATCAGGTAAAATATTTACTAGTTGACCTATTTGAGCAGCTAGTTCATTGGCAGGAGAAATACTTCGGTTGAGGGGAATGGGAGCCAAGCCTCTAGTTGCGGTCTCATCCTCACTTGTGGTTAGCTTAAGTCGTAAATCATTGATGGACTCGAAGGCCTCTAGGATTCCACTTAACTGGCTTACAAATCCTACATCTATGTCAGACACAAAGCCTTCAATGGCAGTAGCTAGCCCAGCTGTTAAGGAGGAGGTCTCTGTGGGGATAATGTCTTCCAGATCTGAAAATGCATTTTGAATGACACCTGGTTGAGAAAGTTGAGGCAAAGCTGTATTACTGATCCAGTTTAGGACTTCTTGTAAGCCTGCTAATACCTGACTTAGAATTTCATCTAAATCTCCATCAGCTCCTCCAATAAGGGCTTGTTGGTCTGTAATGACTCCTTGAACAGCAGATTGATCTACCTGGGTATTAACAGACTCAAACAAGGAATCAGAATTTCCCCCAAGACTTCTGGTGGTTTGACTAGGACTACCACTGAAAAGAGTCCCAAGGTTTCCTAGTTCTTCCTCGCCAATTCCGTCAAATACCTGATTAATTTGGCCTTCCACCTCGGAAAGGGGCTGGGTTGGATCCTGTAACGCGGGTATAGAGAATAAGTCTGGCAACTCCAGGGCATCCATAAAGTCGAGCGCATCCAGGCCAATATCTGTATCTACTTCTGGGAATCCATCTAATCCTAACCCTCCACTAAGCGGTTCTGGTGGGGGAACATATTCAGCTACAATAAGCCTAAACCCGAACTGTTCAGGAAAATTCGCTTGTTGATTAACCTCTATACGCTCAATGACGACTTGAGAGAAG
>JBCDBC010000401.1:0-5345 GCA_039184535.1 Bacteroidota bacterium
ATGAAAAATCATATATTATTAAAAAATGAGCAAACAATTCTGTAGGGTTTTGTTTAAGATATATGTTAGAACTATCAGCAATTAGATAACACTATTTTGTTTTCGTTTTTAAAACCAAATCAATATAGTGTAATGAAAAAGCTCACATTTTTCGTTTTAAGTCTTCTTCTTTCTACCCTCTTCGTTTTCACTAGTTGTGATGACGATGATGATGAACCGACAGTTCAGGAACTGAACATTGTTGAAACTGCTCTGGGTACACCAGATCTAAGTACTTTAGTAGCTGCTCTTCAGCAGGCAAATTTAGTTTCCGCTTTAGAAGGAACTGGACCTTTCACCGTTTTTGCTCCTACCAATGCCGCTTTCCAGGCATTACTGGACTCAAACCCTGCATGGAACTCTTTAAGCGACATAGATAACGCTACTCTTACAAGCGTTCTGTTATTCCACGTAACTGAAGGAGACATCAGAGCTGCTGACCTTACTGATACTTATGTAAACACCCTAAGTACTGGTCCTAACAGCGAGCCTATTTCTCTTCAGGTAGCTGTTACAGGTGGAGTAACCTTCAACGGTAGTGCTGCCCCTTCTCTTACTGATGTAGGAGCCACTAACGGTGTAGTACACATCATCAATGAAGTGATGCTTCCTCCAAATGTGGTAAACTTTGCCCTGAACAATCCTGAGTTTACCAGCCTTGTGGCGGCTCTGACCAGAGCAGATCTTACTACTGATTACGTAAGCGTACTTTCTGGTGATGGACCTTTCACAGTGTTTGCTCCTACTAACGCTGCTTTCCAGGCGCTACTAGATTCAAACAATGAGTGGTCTACTCTGGCTGACATCCCAGTTGAGACTCTAGCTGCTGTACTAAACTACCACGTAGTAAGCGGAGCTAACGTACAGGCTGACCAGCTAACTGATGACCAGACTATCACTACTCTAGGTGGAACCCTTACTACTGACTTGAGCAGTGGTGCCAAGTTGGAAACTACTGGTGGACAGTCTGTAGACATCGTTCTTACAGACGTTCAGGGAACCAACGGAGTCATTCACGTTGTAAATTCTGTATTGTTACCCTAATCGGGTTGATAGATTCACCTTAATATGGGCATACGGTTTATCCGTATGTCCATTTTTTATTCAGTAGGAGAATTCACTTACTTACGCCCTAATTTCTAAGGGCATATATGAAAACCTTCGCTTTAGCGCTTGTCATCATACTGGGGATTCTCTTTCCCTATGGACACCCCTACACCTTCCTGGTCCGGTATTCTGTGATGATCATGCTCTTCTTTGCCTTTATGGAAATGAAGGTAGCGCGTTCCATGTTCAGGATAAGCCATCTTTGGATCATACTGGCCATTATGGGAATTAGTCTATCGGCCTTCGGTCTGGGTAGTTGGCTAACTAATTCTACAGTTTCTCTGGCTGTATTGTTAATAGCTATGGCTCCTACAGCTGCTGCGGCCCCAGTTATCACTTCTTTTCTGAAAGCAGACGTGGCCTATGTCACTTTCTCTGTCTTACTCACCAGCTTAGTCCTTAGCATCATCATTCCGCTTGTACTTCCTACCCTTGGCAATCTGGATGGAGGAATCTCTGTTATTCAGGTTTTGATTCCTGTGCTCATTACGGTAGGTCTCCCGATGCTGCTGGCCCAGTCCATCAGAAAGGTCAGTCCAGCTACTGCCAGTTTTCTGGTGAAGTACAAAGCCATCACCTATTGGATGTTTGTGGGCAATGTGTACATCGCTATCTCTAAAGCCAGTTATTTTGTGAGATATGAAACGGAGGCCGACCTAGCCATCATAGCCTATATAGGCATAGGGAGTTTACTGGTGTGTCTGACATCCTTTGGCTTAGGATACTTTCTGGAGAAAGATCCCTCTAGCCGAAAAGCTGCTTCCATGTCTCTTGGGAGAAAGAATACCATGTTTACCATCTGGTTATCCTTAACCTTCATTTCTCCTCTGGTAGCCCTGGGTCCTATGTTCTATATAGTCTGGCAAAACACCATAAATGGCATCCAACTTTCTATGGTTAAAGAGAATCCTACCTCAAACGAAACAACCCCCGCCTGACATAGTTTATTGGTGCATATGGAAAGCATCAAAAATAAACATATCCTGATCACAGGTGCCACAGGAGGCATAGGATCCGAAGCAGCAAAATTACTCAAGCAGTCGGGAGCTGAACTATACCTCTCTGGCAGAGATCAAAGCAAGCTGGACGAAGTAGCAGCGGAACTAGGCGTACCCGCTAATCAGCGTTTTGTGGTGGACTTTGAGAATCCCACTCAGATTGAAGCTATGGCCAGTGCTATACATGCCATCGTTCCTCAACTAGACGTAGTCATTAATGCGGCCGGGATAGGCATCATCAAACCAGTAGATCAGCTTAGTGTGGAAGAATTTCAGCGTACCCTTCAGGCGAATCTGGTAGGACCATTTGCCCTATTTAAGCAGGTACTCCCGCCTATGAAGGCCGCCAAGAAAGGTCTCATCATCAACATACCTGGTGTTTTAGGAAAAACGCCCATGTCTGGGGCGGCTGCTTATGCCGCTTCCAAGTATGGACTTAACGGCATGCTCAAATCTTTGAGAGAAGAGCTCAAGCGTACACAGGTTCGCATCACCAACCTGTACCTAGGAGGTGTTGACACCCCCTTCTGGGATACCATAGATTTACGTGTACAGCGTGAGAAGTTTATAGTAGCCAAGGAAGCTGCCAGAAGCATATGGTTCCTTTGTCAGCAGCCTAGCTCTGGGGTAGTGTCAGAAATGGTGATTCAGCCATTTAATCATCAGGCGATATAATGCATACCATTCCTATTCTCTGGTAAAAATGAAGGGCTGCCTGATTAGGCAGCCCTTTACAATGAGGATAATAAAATCCGATACTTATTGAACGCTGGAGTTAAGCAAGCGTGCTTTGTTATGCTTCACAGCTAACACATTCTTTCTTCTGCTTGAATTTCTGAGCAGCATTCATACTGTGCTGGTAGTAGAGAGACTTCAAGCCCATCTTCCAAGCCGTTACGTGAATCTTATTGACATCCTTGGTAGGCATGTCCGGGTGAACGATGATGTTCACTGACTGCCCCTGGTCTATATGGTTCTGCCTGTTAGCAGCTTGATAAATGACATCCAACTGATCGAGCTCTGAATAGGTCATAAACACAGCTTTCTCTTCTTCTGTCAGGAATTCCAGGTGCTGCACAGAACCATCTCTGTTACGGATACTCTTCCATACTTCAGCCGTATTTTGTCCTTTCTCTTCTAGTAGCTCCAGCAGGAATGGATTCTTGATGGTTACCTTGATCTTGGCTATGTCTTTCACATAGATGTTAGACCATACCGGCTCTATCCCTTGAGAAACCTGTCCGAGGATAAAGGCAGAAGAAGTGGTAGGTGCTATCGCATTCAGTGTAGCATTACGTCTTCCGTACCCTTTGAGCATTTCTGGCTCTCCATAACGCTCGGCTAATTCTGCAGAAGCCTTATAAGAATGCTCTTTAATGGCTTTGAAGATCTCGTTGTTCAGGCTATAGGCTTCTTCACTGTTGAAGGCCAGTCTCTTGGACTGTAGCAGTGAATGCCATCCCAAAGCTCCCAAACCTAAAGCACGGTTAGCCTTAGCGAAATTGTATGCGCGCTCCATAAACAGGAAGGTCTGACGATCATCCCTATTAGGAGAGTCTCTATAAACTTCAAGCTTCTCTATAAACTCTGTGATTACAGCATCCAGGAAGTACACCATGGTCTCAACCGCATCTGTATTCTTCCACTTGTCATAGTGCAGAACATTTATGCTGGAGAGGACACATACAAACGACCAGTCGTCATTTGAAGGCAACATGATCTCTGTACAGAGGTTGCTGGCGTAGATAGGCTGGTTTTTATCCTTGTATACGTCTACGGTTCCATCATTAGCATTGTCCGTGAAGAAGATGTAAGGATATCCCATTTCTCCTCTGCACTGTAGTACACGCGCCCAGGTAGTACGCTTGTCTACATCTCCGTCTATCATCTCCTGCATCCACTTGTTGGTTACAGTAACACCATGCGTCAACTGCTGGATGGGGTTCCCTTCTGTTCCTATTTCCAGGAATTCTTTGATATCAGGGTGCTCTATAGGCAAGTAAGGGGAGAAACGTCCTCTTCTTACAGAACCCTGGCTCACAACGTCTACCATGGATTCAAAGAGCTGCATGATATGGACAGCTCCAGAAGCTTCTCCATTATTCTTGACAGGCGCTCCTCTATGGCGGATTTTACCGAAGTACCCAGAAGTTCCTCCTCCCAGTTTGGACATCATTCCCACCTCAGACTGAGTATAGAGAATATTCCCCATGTCATCATCTATGTGAGACCCAAAGCAGCTGATAGGCAGTCCTCTCTGCTTCCCAAAGTTAGACCATACAGGAGATGCCAAAGAGAAGAATCCCTGAGACATGTAGTTATAAAACTTATCACTGTAGCCGGGTAGTTTCAGAATCTTTTCTGCTCTGTCGGCTATTTCTCGGATGCGTTGTTCTGGTGTGGCCCCTTCTGTCAGATAGCCGGAGGCAAGGAATTTACGGCTATACTCGTTTAACCAGGCAAAATCACCTGTAGTAGTTTTAGTGGTGCTAGCAGCTTTTTTAATAGGCTGTACAGAAGCAAGCTCCTGGGCGCTTACTTCCTGTGTGATGGGTTGGTCAAGGTTAAAGTTATCCATATCTTAAAATAGATCATCACTAGTTATACTTTGAACTCTCTTGCTGTAGTTGATAGACCTTTTCACGAAAAAGTCTCCATGCTTGGTTCCGATGATTTCATCATCAAACCACTCCGTTACTGCCAGTAGATCTTCATCTACATCAAACACCTTTTCTATACCAATGCTCTCAAGAGAATTATTAAATCGATTTTTCAAGAACTCATCAATCACTACCTTAGGCAGGAAGTCCAGCTCTCCATCTTCAAAAATCCAGTCTACCAACTGCATCTCCGCCGTGTAGGCATCCTGACACATTTTCTGAATGGTAGCGTGATACTCCTTATCGAACCACTCGGGGTTTTCCTTCTTGATGATATTAATGATGTCAATCCCGAAATCACCGTGGATCTGCTCTTCTTTAGAAGTAGCTTCTACCACATTAGAAATTCCCTTCAGCATATTTTTATGCTTATTGAAGGCCATGATGATGAGGAACTGAGAGAATAGAGAAACGTGCTCTATAAATAAGGAGAAAAGTAGAATAGATTCTGAATACTCTTTGTCTACATCGCTTTTAGAATTTCTCAGTGCATTTTCTAAATACTGAACCCGCTTCATGATGACAGGCTTCTTCTTCAGCG
>JBCDBC010000402.1:0-5340 GCA_039184535.1 Bacteroidota bacterium
CTGTATGGCAGATATGAGAATGGCGTACAGTCAGGAGGACGGATAGAGTATTTGAGAATATTCTTAATCGTAGCCATGTTCATTCTGCTCATAGCTAGTATCAACTTCATGAATCTGGCCACGGCTCGTTCTGGGCAAAGAGCCAGAGAAATAGGGGTGAGAAAAGCAGTAGGAGCTAATAAAGGAGCCTTGTTTTCTCAGTTTATGGGAGAATCTCTCATCATGAGTAGTATGGCCATGGTAGTGGGATTGGGATTGGTACATGCCATACTACCTTTCTTTAATGATCTGACGAATAAAGGGATCACCATCGATTATGGCCAACCTCAATATATATTGGGTATTCTGGGCATTACCTTACTGATGGGATTGATGTCAGGTTTATATCCTGCCATTTTCCTTTCTTCCTTTGAAACCATACAGGTATTGAAGGGAACATTAAAGAGAAACCTGGGGGCCGCGAATTTCAGAAGAGTTTTGGTGGTCTTCCAGTTTTCATTGTCTATTCTCCTGATCATAGGCACCATCACAGTCTTCAGACAAGTAGATTACATCCGTACTAAAAATCTGGGCCTTGACAGGGATAATCTGGTCTATTTCTCATGGGAAGGAAAGATCATAGAGAATTATGATAGGTTCAAAAGAGAATTGAAGGAGAATCCAGCCATAGATAATGTTACGCTTTCCAGCCAGAACCCTTTATCGGTAGGAAATAGTACCTCAGATCCTACTTGGGAAGGGAAGGACCCTGATGCAGATATCCTCTTTAGTGTCATCAATACAGAATATGATTTCATCTCCACCATGAAAATGGCTTTTAAGGAGGATACTTTAGGGGGAGTGAGCGGAATAGGGAGTAGAGATTTCTCTCGAGAATTTTCTACAGATTCTACTGCTTACATCATTAATGAGAGAAGTGCCCAGATCATGGGGATGAAAGACCCCATAGGAAAAACCATAGATATGTGGGAGCAAACAGGGCAAATAGTGGGGGTGGTGAAAGACTTTCATTTCTCTTCCTTCTATGAAACCATAGATCCACTGATCATCCGCTTTGATCCGGATAATACATTTATGGTAGGGGTGAGGTTAGCGCCAGGAGCTACCCAGGAAGGACTTGCCCACCTGCAAGAGGTATATAACCGCTTTAATCCTGAGTATCCTTTTAAGTACCACTTCCTAGATGACAGCTATGAAGAAATGTATGAAAGCGAGATTCTCATAGGGAAGCTGGCCAATTACTTCACCATAGTAGCCATTATTATCTCCTGTTTGGGACTCTTTGGACTAGCCTCATTTACAGCTGAGCAGAGAACCAAAGAGCTGGGCATCAGAAAGGTCCTTGGTGCTTCTGTCAGCAACCTGGTGATGCTGCTGACCAGAGACTTTACCTGGCTGGTATTAATCGCCTTTGTAATTGCAGCACCTGTAGCCTTCTACTTCCTGAATGAATGGCTGAGTAAGTTTGAGTTCCGCATTTCTATGGGGCCGGGCGTATTCATTGGAGCGGCCATGCTTACATTATTGATTGCATGGCTGACCATCAGTTACCAATCTCTGCGAGCGGCCACTGCTAACCCGGTAGAAAGTATACGAACAGAATAAGCGTTTTCTCTTGAAAGAAAAGCCCTTCCGATCATCTGGAAGGGCTTTTCTGTTTTTTGGGATACGGTTAACCGATATAAGCTTGATGGAGGATTAGAAAAACGGTCGCAATAATAGTGGATAAATAGGGAATCTTAGCCTATCTGAAAAATTTACTATGCTTGAAATGTACGCAATGAAACCATTCAGGAATTAGTGAAAACCATTCATGGGTAAAAAGTCCATAATGTGTATTTTTTATCTGATTTGAGGTAGGGAGTAAAAGTGTTGAACTCGTTTGTCTGTGGTATGGAAGTATACATGCAACTAAAAATCATTCACATGTACCACAAAAACCCTTTACGAGTCAACGCATGCTAAACCCTCATCCTAAGGTCCCTGATACCCTTGCTGGAAAAGAGCCAACTCATATTCGTAAACCTAAATTCTCCTTCAGACATAAGCCCGGCTTATGGATGGGAGTCATTTTTTTGCTCTGCCATTTCAGTTTATCCGGAAATCCTACTGAACCTGTGATGCCTCCCTGTACAGGACCTACCATAACGGTACAGCCCCAGGATTCCACTACTACTACCGTTGGAGGAGCTGACTTTCGTGTCAGAGCCACTGGTGTGGGAAGCATCACTTACCAATGGCAGCTAAAGACACCTCAGGCCAGTACTTTCTCCGATATCCCTTCAGCAACTTTTTCTACCCTGTCGGCCACGATCACAGCGAGTGCTAATGGGAACCAATATAGAGCCATTATTACGGATGATAACAATACCCCTTCAGATCCCACGGATGACTGTCAGGTAACCAGTAATATAGCTACCTTAGGAGTAACAGGGATTCCTTGTCCAGGTCCTACCATTACCCTACAGCCTCAGGACTCCACTATCATTCTTGGAGAAACAGTAGCTTTTTCTGTCGAGGCTACTGGGGTAGGAAACTTAGAGTATGTATGGCAGCGGAATGGCCCTAGGGAACCAAGGTTTTTTAATGTAGGATCATCTGGAAATCCAATGTTAACCCTGCAACCCACTGCGGATCTAAATAGGTTTCGATATAGAGTCACCATAAAGGATGATAATAATACCCCTTCAGATCCCTTGGATGACTGTCGGGTAATCAGTAATGCGGCTACCCTTAGGGTTACATGTCCAGGACCTACTATTACCTCTCAGCCTTCTGATCAATCTGATAGAGTAGCTGGAGACTTAGTCCAATTTTCTGTAGGTGCTAGCGGGACAGGCACCCTTTCTTATCAGTGGCAATTAAAGACCCCTCAAGCTAATTCGTTTTCTAATATACCCTCTGCTATACCCTCGGCCACATCCAGTTCATATTCACTGATAATTGATGGCAGAGAAAATGGGTACCAGTATAGAGTTATTATCACAGATGATAATAACACCCCTTCTGATTTATCAGATGACTGCCAAGGGACCAGTAATGTGGCTACAATAACCATATTCGGGTTCCCTTGCTTAGGCCCCTTCATTACCTTACAGCCACAGGATTCTACTACCCGCCTTGGCGGAGGAGCTGCTTTTAGGGTAAGCGCGAGTGGAGCTGGAAGCCTAACTTATCAATGGCAAGTTAAGACCCTTCAAGCCAGTACTTTCTCCAATATTCCCTCAGCAACATCTTCTAGTTTAGAGGTAACAGCCGCTGCAGGTGATAATGGAAACCAATACAGAGCTGTCATTATAGATGATAACAGAACCCCTTCTGATCCTGCAGATGACTGCCAGGTAACCACTAACGCAGCTACCCTAGGAGTAACAGGGATTCCCTGTACAGGACCTACCATAACGGTACAGCCTCGGGATTCCACTACCCTTGTTGGATCGGGGGCTGATTTTTTGGTAACTGCTTCGGGAGTAGGAAACTTAAGCTATCAATGGCAGCTAAAAACCCTACAGGATACTGAATTTTCTAATATTGCTGTAACCACACGATTCCTTGTAATTAATAATCCAGAACTCTCTGCCAATGGAAATCAGTATAGGGTAATCGTATCAGATGACAATGGTACGCCAAACGATACCAATGATGATTGTCAGGTAACCAGTGATGTTGCTACCTTAAGAGTAACAGGGGGAGTTACCCCCTGTACAGGACCTATCATCATCTTTCAGCCTAGGGACTCAACCACCCTTGTTGGAGGAGGGGCAGATTTTAATGTAACTGCTACCGGAGTAGGGACCCTAAGCTATCAATGGCAGCTAAAAACCCTACAGGACGCTGAATTTTCTAATATTGCTGTAACCACACGATTCCTTGTAATTAATAATGCAGAACTCTCTGCCAATGGAAATCAGTATAGGGTAATCGTATCAGATGATAATGGTACGCCAAACGATACCAATGATGACTGTCAGGTAACCAGTAATGTGGCTACCTTAAGAGTAACAGGGGGAGTTACCCCCTGTACAGGACCTACTATCATCTTTCAGCCTAGGGACTCAACCACCCTTGTTGGAGGAGGGGCAGATTTTAATGTAACTGCTTCTGGAGTAGGAACCTTAAGCTATCAATGGCAGCTAAAAACCCCACAGGATACTGAATTTTCTAATATTGCTGTAACCACACGATTCCTTGTAATTAATAATGCAGAACTCTCTGCCAATGGGAATCAGTATAGGGTAATCGTATCAGATGATAATAATACTCCTAATGATTTCTTGGATGACTGCTTCGTATTTAGTACGGCAGCAACGCTAACTGTAACAGGGAATCCGCCTGATCTAATCAAGATCACGGAATTCATGCTGGTAGATGCAGAAACGAATACAGAGATTAGGGAAATCAAGGATGGGGATAAACTTCTACTTGAGAATGTGCCTCCAAGCTTTTCCATCATAGCCAAAGTAGAAGGCACAAGAACCACAAACAGAGTATTCCTGGATCTTAACGGCCCCGTGAATAAGGAAAGAACTGAACGTAGGGTCCCCTATGCAGTCTTTGGAGATAATAGAGGAAATTATTCTGGTAGACCTCCCAGAACAGGTACATATGATATTACGGCTGTCCCCTTTTACAGAGATGGCAGTCTTATGGAAGGAAGGCCACTCACGGTAAACTTTGAGATAGTAGACTGTGCTAGCAGTGGACCCAGAGCCAATGCAGGTCCTGATCTGGAAGTTGGCTCCTTCTGTACTGGCACCATACCTCCTTTAACCGCAAACATCACAGGTGGAAATGGGGGAGTAGACTTTATATGGACGCTACCTGATGGGACCGCCTCTACTGAACAAACATTTGTACCACTGCAGTTTGGCTTTTTTACCCTGACAGCAACAGATGAACTAGGATGTACCTCCTCAGATGAGGTTCTGGTGGACCCTTGTCCCACAAATTGTGATCCGGCAATAGTTCGCTTGGTTTTGGTAAACTCTGCTACAAATGAGGATATTATGACCATTAGAAACGCTGATGTGGTGGATCTGTCAAGAGTAGGAAGGGAGTTAAACGTGAGAGCAGATTTACAGTGCGGGGCCACTGTTGAAAGTGTGAAATGGGAACTAACTGGAACTCAGGTCAGAACCCGTGTAGAAAATAAAGCACCTTATGCCCTGGCAGGAGATAACAATGGGAACTACAGTAACCAGAACTTCCGCCCAGGAAGCTATACCATTGAAGCTTCTCCCTTCAATATGAACAATGCGCAGGGAATCATGGGGGCAGCAGCCCTGCTTAACTTTACTGTAATCAATGGGACACCTGCAGCCCAGACAGGGTTTAGTGATC
>JBCDBC010000403.1:0-5337 GCA_039184535.1 Bacteroidota bacterium
CGACCTCACCCGCCTTTCTTCCGAAGGCTACCACCTGCTCATCATTATTCAGCAAACGGTGAATGACGAGATTACCGTATCTGTCCGGGTTAAGAGAAGCACCCAAGACCAGGGTGAGTTTATCTTTTGTAACTGAATTCATAATGTTGAATGAATGAATTTTGAATGACTGAATGAGAGAATAGCTTGGTTTTGAATGGGTGAATTTTGAGTTTTGAAGGAGTGAATAGTCTGGTTTTGAATGGGTGAATTTTGAGTTTTGAATGAGTGAGTGTCACTAATTCGACTAAGTCTCATCCAAATCACTTGTAAAGTTAATCGCTTTGACTCATTTAAAATGTCATCCATTTATTAAAAGAAATGAGCCATCCTTTGGTGAAAGAATGGCTCAACTTTTCAGAATCTATGGAAACTATTCAGTTTCTTCAGAGGCTTCTTCTTTCACATCCTGGTCTTTGGCAGTATCCGCAGCGGGTGCCTTACCTTTCTGTGTTTTCACCTTGATTTCTGTCTTCTTTTCGTCATAATCTACCATGAGCGTATCGCCAGGCTTGGTCTTTCCTGCCAGTATCTCATCTGCGATAGGATCTTCCAGATATTTCTGGAGTGCCCGCTGCAGTGGTCTGGCACCAAACTGCTTATCAAAGCCTTTCTCAGCTATGAACTTCTTAGCTGTATCAGAAAGTTTGATTTTATATCCTTTCTCCTCAATTCTGGCAAACACGTCCTTTAACTGTAGGTCTATGATCTCCATGATGTGCTCCTGCTCCAACTCATTAAAGATGATTACCTCATCTATTCTGTTTAGGAACTCAGGACGGAACACTTTCTTCATGGCACCTTCTATGGTAGAACGCATCATTTCGTCTGTCTGATCCTGCTTAGACTTGGTACTGAATCCTACGCCAGTTCCAAAGCTCTTCAGCTCTCTTACCCCTACGTTAGAGGTCATGATGATCACACAGTTCTTAAAGTCTATTCTTCTACCTAGCCCATCTGTCAGGATACCATCATCAAGTACCTGTAGAAGGATGTTGAAGATGTCCGGGTGTGCTTTCTCTATCTCATCCAGCAAAACTACTGAATAAGGCTTCCTTCTCACACGCTCTGTCAGCTGTCCACCTTCTTCATATCCTACGTATCCCGGAGGGGCTCCTATCAAGCGAGATACAGTGAATTTCTCCATGTACTCACTCATGTCCAGTCTAATGAGAGCTTCCTCAGAGTCAAATAGGTAACGAGCCATGGCCTTAGCCAACTCCGTTTTACCTACCCCTGTCTGTCCAAGGAAGATGAAGGAACCTATAGGCTTCATAGGATCTTTCAGTCCCAAACGTGAACGCTTAATGGCCTTCACTAATTTATCTATGGCAGGATCCTGCCCGATAATCACATTTTTGAGAGAGTCTCCCATTTTCTTCAAACGGGTCATCTCACCAGCAGCTATCTTGGTAACAGGTACTCCTGTCATCATAGACACTACTGAGGCTACATCTTCCTCAGAAACGGTGTAACGCTTGTTACGGGTTTCTTCTTCCCATCTCACCTTAGCCTGCTCCAGTTCTTCCAGTAGTCTTTTCTCCTGATCTCTCAGTTGAGCAGCTTCTTCATACTTCTGGCTTTTTACTACCCTGTTTTTCAGTTCCTTTACCTCCTCTATCTTGCCTTCAAGATCCAAGATGTTCTGAGGAACGTGGATATTGGTAATGTGAACACGGCTACCCGCCTCATCCAATACGTCTATCGCTTTATCCGGGAAGTATCTGTCAGAAATATATCTGTCGCTAAGTTTCACACAGGCCAGAATGGCATCATCCGTATAATTTACGTTGTGATGATCTTCATACTTAGCCTTGATATTTTGGAGAATGGTGATGGTTTCTTCTACGGAAGTAGGTTCTACCATGACCTTCTGGAAGCGTCTTTCAAGCGCTCCATCTTTCTCAATGTACTGACGGTACTCGTCTAAAGTCGTAGCACCAATACATTGGATTTCTCCTCTTGCCAATGCTGGTTTGAAGATGTTAGAAGCATCCAGTGAACCTGAAGCGCCACCAGCCCCTACTATGGTATGAAGCTCATCAATAAACAGAATTACGTCCGGAGACTTTTCCAGCTCTGCCATGACTGCCTTCATTCTCTCTTCAAACTGTCCCCTATATTTGGTTCCAGCTACCAGTGAGGCTATGTCCAGGGTTACTACCCTTTTATTATACAACACCCGGCTGACTTTACGCTGAACGATTCTCAGGGCAAGGCCTTCTGCTATGGCCGTTTTCCCTACGCCTGGCTCACCGATCAGTACCGGATTATTTTTCTTTCTACGACTTAGAATCTGAGCGACCCTTTCAATTTCGTTTTCTCTCCCAACGATGGGATCCAGCTTGTTATCCTCAGCAGCCTTAGTCAGGTCGCGTCCGAAGTTATCAAGCACAGGGGTTTTTGACTTAGTTGATTTCCTGGATCTTTCTCCTGGTGTACTCATTTCTGAAGATTCTGGTGGTTCACTGGCTACAGACATACGGGGAGAGCCTTCTTCATCCTTACTTTCCAGTTCTGCTCTGACTACATCATAAGTCACACCAAAACGGGAAAGTATCTGGGCTGCTACGTTATTCTCTTCACGGAGAATAGACAGCAGTAAGTGCTCAGTACCTATGAGTCCGCTTTTCAGCAATTTTGCTTCTAGCCTGGTTATTTTCAATACTTTTTCTGCCTGCCTTGTTAAAGGAAGATTGGTAAGGTTTATGGTGGTTACCGTACCTTTCACGGCATTCTCAATTGCTTTTTTCAAATGAGAAAGGTCTACGCTGAGGTTCATTAGGATTCGAACTGCTAATCCTTCTCCTTCTCTAATAAGACCCAGCAATAAATGCTCTGGACCTATATAGTCATGTCCCAGCCGTATGGCCTCTTCCCGACTGTAGGATATTACATCCTTGACTCTATCTGAAAAATTAGATTCCATACTTGTTATTCAAAAGAAGAGAATTTTTCTCCCTCCTTATATAGAGCCGTATTCATGCCACAGTGGTCTTTATGTCATAATGTCTCTCTTTAGTGCCAAACTTGCAGTCTTGCAATGAAGAGGTATGTGGAATGACGGCAAAAGAGCAGTTTTCCAAGGTACATTTGTTTACTGAGAACTACACTACTCTTACAACTAGAATTATTACTCGGGGGTTTATGAAAATCGACTTATTTACGATTTAGATAAACGTAAGCCTTCAATACTTGGTTTCAGCCCTAGTACTTATAGGTAATTTCCGGAAACCAAAACTGCAATTACCATGGCAATTACCATGAGGTTAATCAATGATAATGGTAGTAAACGCTTCCAACCTAAATCCATTAGCTGGTTGTACTTGAAACGCGGAAGGGTCCATCTTACCCATACAAATACGAATACAAAGAAGACTGTTTTGGTTAAGAAGGATCCTAATCCCACAATCATC
Source organism: Bacteroidota bacterium (assembly GCA_039184535.1). Lineage (GTDB taxonomy): Bacteria > Bacteroidota > Bacteroidia > J057 > J057 > JBCBKZ01. The sequence goes on from JBCDBC010000403.1 coordinate 3,456, forward strand.
ATGATCATTTCATTACTAGTATCCAGTCCAAGATAACTTTCAAAAGGGACCAGATATCCACCGAAAAACAAGGTAGTAATAATAGCAGATGCTATGATTACGTGTATATATTCCGCTACAAAAAATAATGCAAACTTCATGGAGCTATACTCCGTGTGAAAACCTCCTACAAGTTCCTGCTCTGCCTCCACCAAATCAAAGGGGGCTCTGTTAGCTTCTGCAAAGGAACAGGTCAGGAAGATGAGAAAGCCCAATGGATTAATAAATATGTTCCAGGTCCCTCTTTGGGCTTCTACAATAGAACTTAGTTTCAAAAAGTCTCCAGCACCTTCGTACCTGAGATTAGTCAAAAGAATAACACTCACCACAGCCAGCCCCATGGCCAACTCATAACTGATCATTTGCGCTGAAGATCTTAATCCTCCTAAGAGAGCATATTTACTATTAGAGGACCAGCCGGCCAAAGTAACCCCATATACAGCCACACTTGCGATACTTAATACATAGAGTATCCCGATATTAACATCTGCAATTACGAGAGGATCACCTACCACATCTGTGAGGGGATTAGCACCTGAAAAAGGAATCACTGCCATAACTACCAGAGAAATAGTAACGGCGATGATGGGCGCCAAGAAGTGAACTACCTTATCAGAGGCGTGCGGAACTACATCTTCTTTGAGTAGTAACTTTATGACATCTGCTAAGGGTTGCAACAGTCCAAATGGACCTACCCTACTTGGACCTACACGTTGTTGAATCAGTGCTGAGACCTTGCGTTCCAGATATACAGAATAGGCTGCCCCTGTTAATAAAACTCCTAAGGCAACCCCAATCAGAATACTGGAGCTCACAATAATATTCATGGCTGTAAAACTACAAAATAATCCGTACTCTTAAGAGAATAATAACTGCATTATTCAAGCTTTTATAAGGCTTATTCCTCATTTTTATGTGATACCACATACCAGGCGGCGGTAGTAAACCAGTCTCTTAGGATGGGAATACTCCTTAACACTGGAATTTGCCTACGGGGCTTCAAGCCAAACTTATATTTATAGATGGGATTGAAAAGAAATAATTCCCTTTTCAGAATACGATAATTATTCTTCTTCAGGTATCTTTCAAGCTGCTGTATGGATATACCTGTATCCTTAATTTCCAGTAATTCCTGCATTACACGATCAGATTCTCCCCCCCTTCTTAGAATTCCTTCATACATCTTTCTAGGTAGCAAATGATAGTAGGGGAGCTTGCTTAGCCACTTATTAGTAGCTATCTGCTGATGGCCTCCAAAGGGCATTCTCCAAGGAGGAAAGCCTAAAAAAAGTTTTCCATTTTTAGTTAGTAACTGAGAGATATGTCCCAGAAACTTCTTTTGATCAGGTATATGTTCTATGGTATCCTTGAGCAGTATGATATCAAAGCTACTCGCGTATTGAGCTATAAAATCCTCATCATACACATTCTTCACCAGGAAAGTAGCTCTACCTGAGGCTACGCTTTCCTTCATTAACTCATTGGCATTGGCTATTCTACTTTCGCTTAGGTCTACGCCCATAATACTGGCTCCTACTTCCCAGAAGGGTTTAAGAACTCCCCCCTCGCCAGCTCCTATTTCAAGAATCCGAGTATCTTCTGAGATAGGGGATTCAGTGTTTATGAAGGGGAGCAGGTAGGTTTTAGCATTCTCATACTGCTGATCAAAGCGTACCTGTATGGAGGCATGTTGGGACAGTGCCATGTAAATTTTTTCGCAAGTATAAGCATTCCGCTACTATTTGTGTTTTCCCCTTGCCTAATTAGTTGAAAGAGAAGTAGCAAAACCTTATAAAAGTTCTATTAAAAAGGAATCTATTCTTGTTCTGATGAGGTGGATAGC
>JBCDBC010000404.1:0-5335 GCA_039184535.1 Bacteroidota bacterium
ACATACTTGATGAGAGTAGCACAGGCTTACAACTCATTGGTAGCTTAAAAGAGTTATCCAAGTCAGAAAAGAAATTTGATGAAGTATTTGAGACGGAAGTGGCCTACTTCAAAGGAGAAGCTGCTTTTGAGCAGAAGCTACTGGTAACAGAAAATGCCCCTTCCCTCTCAAATACTTCATCAAATTTCTTTTCTGACTTGGATAACTCTTTTAAGCTACCAATGAGTTGTAAGCCTGTGCTACTCTCATCAAGTATGTATTCTGTAGGTATCCCTGAAGGCTCTTTGGAGGGATTTACACTATAGATATAATGTCCATCTTGGATAGCTGCCTGAAAGCGCAGAGTAATGGTATCTCCTTTTTGCCAGTCTGAGGTCTTAGAAAAGCTTTTCTCCCAGCTGATTTGGGAAAGAAGATCTTGGGTACCTCCTGTTCCTAACACAGGGGCGGAAACAGGCGCGTCTCCAAACTGAGAAATGGGTTCTGTTTGTTGTTGAGGAGAAGGGTCTGCACTTACTGGGCTTAGTGAAGCTTCCGGGCTGAAGGAAGGGGTTTCACTTTTTTTTTTCGCTACGTCAAATACTTGAGAAATATCCAGAGAACCTGGTATACATCTGCTATCATCACAGATCTGATATCTAAGGTATCCATCCAGCTGGGCAGTACCAGTTTCTAATGTGATATCCTGAATGAAAGTAATCTTGTCATGGAAAATAGTGATATCCGTTTCGTAAATATCATCATAGGAGGTCTCCGGCTTTCCACCTTCTTCTTTCAATCCACCATTTAAGCTTAAACCTGCGGTGGTTTCATCCAGCTCAAAGGTAGTTCCCAGGTTAGGCCAGTCTTTAGGAGGAACAGAAGAGTATACGTGAAAACCTGCATCTATCTTCGCCTTGAAAATCAGGCTTACGGTTTGTCCTTCTTCATAAGGTCCGGCTGGCTCTATGCTCTGTTCCCACTGTACAGCCTTATCTATCTGCCCAACAGCCACTAATCCAGAAAAGAGAAAAGAGAGAAATGTGATTACACGAAACTGAAAGTTCATAGAGAATATCTTGTGTACGTTAGTTCGCTTACGAGGACAGCCCCTAAAGCGTTTGCATTTTTGCTGACAGAGTAGTCAATAATGAAACAAACAGCTCTTTCCCGTCCGTATTTCCCAGGATAGGGTCTGTAGCTCTTTCAGGGTGGGGCATCATTCCCAGAACATTTCTGCCCGTATTACAAAGCCCTGCAATATTGTTCAGGCTACCATTAGGGTTCGCCTCCTTGCTGACATTTCCTGCCTCATCACAATACTGAAATAGAATCCTGTCTTCATCCTGAAGCCTTTTCAATACGTCATCAGAACAGTAGTAGTTCCCTTCTGCATGGGCAATAGGGATTTTATAAGCCCTGTCTTCTAACTGTGCGGTGATTGCCGTGTTTTTAGAAACTGGCTTTATATAAACGTTCTTACAGATGAAGTTTGTACTGTTGTTATGAAGGAGAGCGCCTTCCAGCAGGTGAGCTTCCGTCAGCATCTGGAACCCATTGCAGATCCCAATCACATATCCTCCGGTATCGGCATGTTTGACCACTTCCTTCATAATAGGAGAGAATCTGGCGATGGCTCCTGACCTAAGATAGTCTCCGTAAGAGAATCCACCCGGTAAACAGACTACATCACAACCCTGCAGATCATGGTCCTTATGCCAAAGGGATACTACTTCCTGACCCAGGTTATGCTCCAGGCTGATCAGCAGATCTCTATCACAATTACTTCCGGGGAATGTTATGACTCCAAACTTCATGTGATTCCTATTTGAGGGTACCAATTAAGGGTTTTTTTCTCACATTCAGGGCCTCTTTGGCGTCCTGAGTAAAGTATATGTGATAATTCTCTATTTGTTCTTCTTTGTACTGATTGAAGAGGGCCGGGTAACGTTCCTGCAGTTGGGGGAAATAGCCCGTGGTGTCTATGATGAAATCAGGCATCTGATTTTCAAAAGCCTGAAACACCTTTAGGTCATTCTCCTCTTTAGATAAAAGTTCTACCTCTTCCTTATGATCCCAAACTGGATACTTATAAAAGAAGATCCTGAAATCAGTGTATTTGGTGGCAGACCTGAAATTAAGCCTGTGGTACAGGCTGGGCTGGTATTGCATGAACCAAACCCGCTGATCTTCCTGATGCCCATCAAAGTAGCGACTCAGCGCAAAGTCCGGGTCAAAGAGGGCATAGTTGTTTCCATGATCTATGGGATTGTCAGCCTTAGGACTGGTCCAGCCAAAGGTGTTAGGATAAGCTAAACCAGCAAACTTCCCATAGAAATAAAGGCTCGATCCTATGATAAGGGTAAATACCAGTGGTCGCCATCTGTTCATCCACCTGAAGTCAAATGTCTTGGTAGCATAAAAGACCAGAGGAGGAATGGCCAACACAAAATCCTGTACATCCAAACGAGATACCTTAAACATCAGCATGACGGCATTAGAGAATAGCCAGGTCAGCATAACGGTTTCTATGGCTCTAATCTTTACCACATAGTTATAGAACTTGAACCGGAAGTGGATAAACCCAAAGACAGCCAGGGCCAGAATGATTCCCCAGGAATAGGCAATCACTTTCAGCGTATAGCTCAGATTGTAAGAATACATCTCCGTATGTGCAAGACCTACCCTGTCCAGGTAATACAGCAAGCCCACATCATAGAAATCATCCAGATTACCATTCACATACATGACGGTAATGAAGCCCAGGAAGCAAATAGCGAGTCCTCCTATGATGGCTAGGAGTTCGTCCATTCGGGCTCTTTTCAGAAAGAAATAAGAAAGGACTACGCCCATAAGAAGAAAGGCATGCCTGTAAGCCGCCATAATGGCGATCATCATCCATATTCCTGCCGAGAAAAGAAGCTGGTAATTTCTGGAAGCCCGGGTATCCATCTGCATGATGGCGTGGAAAGCCAGCAGCACTGGCAGCAGTACCAGTAAGGATGGCCCTAACTCCTGGGCATACCAGGGATTACAAGAGAGAAAGACAAAAAGGATAGAGGGAATACCCGGATACTTACGGAACGGTTTATAGGTAACCAGCATTCCGTTGAAATATATAGCTGAAATATAGAGGTAAAAGCAGGTAAAAATTCTGATGCTAATAAGGGCATTTGACCCAAAAAGCTTAAAGAAAAACATATATAGCCATACCAACACAGGCGGTCCGGCATACCATGCATCTGCATATAAGTTTCCCCCTTCGGCCAGTCTTTGGGCACATAGGAGAACCAGAGATTCTTCAGGAAGGAAGAAGGCACTGTGAAAAGTAGGCAACCTTAAGAGCAGGATCAGCAGAAATACTGCTAAGTGTTGGGGAAGGGGAATATTGGTGAGTGCTCTTAACAATGATTATGGGATTGCCAAAACAGATGATTCTTATCTGGCAAAAATACTTTCTGTGTGAATTGCATACAAATGATTCCCTAACTTGCAGGCCATTACAAACGATATCATATGTCTATTTCTTCCAGAATCACAGAACTCATTAAGCAGAAGCAGTCATTCTTATGTGTAGGACTAGATCCGGATCTGGCTCGTTTCCCTTCCCACCTGAGTGGACCTGAATCTATTCTCACTTTTAATAAGGAGATCATCAAAGCTACTTCTGAGCAGGCAGTAGCTTATAAACTGAATCTGGCTTTTTATGAGTGCTTCGGAAAAATAGGCTGGGAAATCATGGAAGAGACCCTTTCTCTCATACCTAACCACTGCCTCACCATAGCAGATGCTAAAAGAGGAGATATAGGAAATACCTCCCGTAAGTATGCAGAAGCCTTTTTTAGCAATTACGACTTTGATTCTCTTACCATCGCGCCCTACATGGGGAAGGATTCTGTAGAGCCTTTTTTAGCTTATCCTGACCGACTGGTCTTCTTACTCGGACTTACCTCTAATGCAGGTGCGCAGAACTTCCAATACCTGGAGTCTGATGGAACGCCTCTTTATCAGCAGGTTATTAGCCAGGCCTATGAGTGGGGGAAGGCATCAGAAAGCGAGTTGGGGTTTGTAGTAGGAGCTACACACCCTGACCAAATTGGGGATATCAGGAAGCTTGTTCCGGATAGTTGGCTGTTGGTTCCGGGAATAGGTGCGCAGGGAGGAGACTTCCATGCCGTGTGTAAAGCCGCCATAAATGACCAAATAGGGATTTTAATCAACTCCAGTAGGGGGATTATCTATGCCGGTAAGGGAATGGATTATGCCACTCAGGCCCAAAAAGCTGCCTTAACCTTAACGGCCCAAATGAAGTCATATATTTCTGCGTAATTGAAACTATAATAAAAAATTGAAAGGGCATTCAAGATCGGCACACTTATTGCAACTTGGAGTACAGACGCAGTTCTGTTTAGCGAATTATTCGCAAAGAGATTAATTACAGACTTACTAAACTATTCCCTGATGCAAGTATAATCAGTTGATATGTATCTGCTGAGATGGAACCGTTATACGCTGATTAAACAGACTGCCCTGAAAGCGCAAACAACGATAGATGATTTGGAAAACGTACTTCCCATCTTTGCTCAACGAATCTGCTCTAACTATCCATTCAGAAAACAATTATAGAATGAAGATGAAGTCAGACGACATTATTACCTGGCCTGTAAGGACAGAATGGGTTTAACTTTAAGGTATTTACTAACAAAAACTGTAATTATCTTACCTCTTGCTAGATAGGTGTTAAGTCTGAGAGAGTAACAAGTCCTCCACGAAATACTCAGACGGGAGTAACAGACCTTACCAGATTCATTGTTATGGCTACCCTTGAAATGACACGCGTCGCCATAAAAATGGATAATTAGGCCAAAGAATTTAGGTGATTGAGTGAAAGTTATGAGAAAATATCTAGGTAAATAAGAGTTAGATTTCTAACTCTTATTTACCTAGATAGCTTTTTGTCCTACTTCTTCTACCAAGAGTTGGTAATATGACTTTTCTTCCAGTTTAGACTGAAGATATATCTCGTAGATGATTACCTGGTTATCTCCAATTTCTGAATTGCTAAACTCCGAAGTAAAGTTTTTATAGGCAGCTTTCAAGAACACCTTCTTATTCTCCATAGCAGCGGTATTCATCCGCATAACTATGTCCAGGAATTTTACCGCCTTACTGTAGAAGTCATCCTTCAAAAAGTTTCTAAAGACTTTCCTAATGTACTTATATCTTTCTTCTGCAAACTTATAGTCTTTAGACTCATACGCATTGACCACCTCAAAAATAAGGATAAAGAATCTGAGTTCTTCATCCAGGAAGGAGAACCCTTTATGGGTAGTGATCTTTTTCAGTACTTCCTTTG
>JBCDBC010000405.1:0-5334 GCA_039184535.1 Bacteroidota bacterium
ATATAGTTCCACCAGGTTCCCTTCTACCTCTTCCAGGTAGTCTTCCCTGCAAAACCATCTCAGGAATGCCAGGGCATGTTTGGGAGGGTGGACCATGTTACTCATCTCTTAAAAATTCTACTGGGTTTAATCTGGCCGCTTTAATGGTTTGGAAACTTACTGCAGTCCATGCCATGAGCAAAGCTATGATGGCTGTTAACCCAAAGTAGGTCCAGTCCAGTTCTATTTTATAGGCAAATGAGTTTAGCCATTGATTCAGTGTCAGATAGCCGATGGGCAATCCTATGAGCATAGCCAACAGGACCATTCTGGTAAAGTCTGTAGACAATAGTGAGATGATCTTCCACTCACTGGCACCCATGACTTTTCTGATTCCGATTTCCTTGGCTCTTTTCTGAGCTGTGAAGGTTACCAGTCCCAGTAAGCCCAGGCAGGAAATCAGGATGGTGAGTATGCTGGCATACTTAGCCAGGGTAGCCACCCGCTTTTCACTTACATATAGGTTCTGGTAAGAGGCATCCATGAAGGAATACTCGAATGTCTCTTTAGGATATAAAAGCTTGTAAGCTTCTTCCACCATGGCCAGCGTCTGCTCCTCTGTTCCTGGCTTTACACGTAGGAGAATATCCTGCCCCATTCTCCTGAATCTGAATATAAGTGGGACTATAGGTGAGTGAAGAGAGCCGTACTGAAAATCACTTACTACTCCTATGATTTCTACTTGGCCATCTCCATACTGAATCACTTTCCCTATGGGATCCTCCAAGTCCATGATTGCCAAAGCAGATTCATTGATCATAATCTGGTCCCAGGTGTCTCCCAGTTCTTTAGAGAAAGCTCTTCCCTGAACTACCTCCATTTCCAGAGTTTCAATGACATTATACCCTATCCTGGGGGCCTTGAAAGATATTTTCTTTTCGGCAGGATCCCCTGTCCATGAATAGCCACTCTGTGCATCATAGCCGGTGAAAATAGACCAGACCATATTGGAGGCATTCTCTATTCCAGGTATGTTTTCTATGGAAGAAAGGAAAGTAGCTGGCTCGTGTTCTCCATTTCCCAGTTGGAAGGTGAGTACATTATTTCGATTGAACCCCAGGTATCTTTCCTGGGTATAGCTCATCTGTTGGTTGATGACCAGTACTCCTAGTAGGAAGATCATGGTAATACTAAACTGAAAGACAACTAATCCCTGTCTGATTCTTTTTTCACTTTTGCCTCTACTGAGTCTCCCTCTGAGTACCTGAATAGGCTTGAATGCAGACAGGTAAAATGCAGGATAACTGCCTGACAGTAATGCTGTGAAGAGAATGATCCCCAGGAAGAGCGGAATAATTTCTTTCCATACTCCTTCATACAAACTATAGCCTGTCAACTGATTGAACTGCGGGAAGAGGGCAATAACAATTCCTACCGCCAGTATAGCTCCCAAAATAGTGAGTAGAAAAGCTTCAATATAAAAACGGCCAATGATGGATTTACGGTCTATGCCTATGGTTTTCTTCACACCTATTTCCTTCATCTTAACCGTAGCATGTGCGGTGGAAAGGTTCATAAAGTTGATACAGGCGATGGCGAGGATAAATACCACGATGAGCAAGAAGAGTCTCACGTAGGAGATCCTCCCCCCTGCTACATGTCCATTTTCATACTGCCCATACAAGTACCTTTCTGAGAAAGGCTGAAGGATGATGGATTTATTTTTTGCTTTATTTCTGGCTGGGAGATTGGCATTCAGAAGAGCGGTGAGTTTCCCGTTTACTTCTTCTATCTCAGCCCCGTCTTCCAACCAAAGAAGAGTCTCAGCATATCCGCCATTCCATTCCCAAGCGTATTTATCGGCATTTACCAGCCAGTCATACCTGATGACCAGGTCAAACTGCTTAGAGGAGGTAGGGAGTACATCCTTAAAGATGGCAGACACCTGAAAATCATTCTCCTGAAATTCTCCATCTACCTTATAGGTCCACTTAAGTCGCTTTCCCATAGCTACCTCCACAGAGCCAAATACCTTTCTGGCTAGAGACTCGCTAATGGCTACACTATAAAGGTCTGAAAGGGCGGTCTTGGGTTCTCCCTTTAGCAAGGGAAAACTGAGAACTTCAAACAGATTTTCGCTTGCATATAGTCCTTCAGCCTGAACACCATCATCTTCCAGGCTAATAATGCCTTCTGGTTGGAAAATCTCATTATTCAGGGTAACCGCTGCTTTTACTTCCGGGATGGCTTCTATTACTGCTTCTCCTAAGATGCCCGGTGTGGCACTACTGGTAAGTACTTCATCCTGTCTGGGGAAATTCAGCAACACCTGATGAAGATTATCTCCTTTTTCGTGAAAACCATCTACAGAAACCTCATGCTGAATCCATAGAAACATTAACATCGCACATGCTAATCCTGTAGCAAGACCTGTCAGATTAATGGCAAATGATAGTTTATTTCTCAAAAACCCTCTGTAGCTGATCAGTAAATTATGTTTCAGCATGGCTGTAGTGATTAAGTTGGACTGAAATGCTTTGATAAAATCCGGGCGAAAATGAAACAGTACCTGTCGGAAGAAATACCATTGGGCTTTACGGACACTTTGTAATGCATCTCTTTCAAATTCCTCCATAAGGTTCCCTTCTATCTCTTCCAGATAGTCTTCCCTACAAAACCAGCGTAGGAACTTCAATGGAATTTTGGGCGGATGAAGTTGCATTACCCAAATGAAATCTTGGGAATCTTCAGATAGATTCTCGTTCTCACTTCGTATTGCTCATCCAGCTTACTCTTTCCCAGCGCCGTGATCACATAGAACTTCTTTCTTCTCCCTCCCCTATCCTGGGTGATGCCACCAAATCTGGCAGTTACAAAGCCTTTCTCTTCCATTCTTTTAAGGGCTACATGGATGGCACTGATATTCAGCTTCTTCTTAAGCTGCTCTTCCAAACTATCCTTGATAGACACCCCGTAGGCCTCATCATGTTGTGCGGCTACGGTGAGCAAAACAAGTTCTTCAAATTCTCCCAGAGACTGCTGTTTCATTATCGCTTTATTTACTTAACAAAAGTAAATGTAATAATTATATCCATATTTGTTAAGTAAATGAGTGGAAAGATGACAGATGGTTGCATCTCCTCTCCAAAGAGAAGGTAAATCTCGATTAATGTGTGGTGAATAGTCTCAGAATTTTTCTTCTACGTACGGCTGTTTTTTTTCGATGAAATACTGAGAAATCCGCAACAAAGCAGCCTGGAAGATGGTTTATACTATTTTGGGAGAATATCTATTTGAAATCTGAACTTTTATTAGTCAGCAATATTTTCTCTCGGTCTATTTATTAATACGGCTTTAACCAGCAACCGACTACAAAGTAACTTAAAATGCTCATGAGAAATGTGCGTGCTGGAAGAGCTATGTATAGCTGTATCATGCTAATAGGTATCCTTTGGGGATGCCAACAGCCCATCCAAAGTCCAGGCAAAAAGCTGGCAATGCAACATTGCCAATCCTGCCATCTTCTCCCTTCCCCAAATGAACTCAACCAGCAAACCTGGCAAAGAGAAGTCCTTCCCAATATGGCTGCCAAGCTAGGATTACAGACTGGGAAATGGAATGAAATCCAGAGCTTGAAAGAGATGCACCTTTTTCCGGATACGGTTAATCTATCCAGGGAAGAGTGGATGGAGATAGTAGCTTATTTCACCAAAGCCTCTCCCCCATTTCCGCTACAGTCAAAACAAATTCTTCCAGTAGGGAAAGCTTCTCCTACCTTCACGTCAGAAATTCCGGCCATTCCTCCTACTCCCCCTTTCATCACTATGCTTCATCATGATGATGTCAGTCAAACCTTATTCTATGGAAATGCAACCACTAACAGTCTTTCAGCTTTATCGCTGGAAACCCAAAGGACTTCAGAGGTAAAATTGAAAGGTGCTCCCTCCTTCCTTCATAAGAGCCCAGAAGGGGTATATGTACTTACCATGGAAGAGGTTATGCCTCATAATAGGAAAAATGGAACCTTAACCTTTGTTCCGCAAGAGAAAGGCGTACTGGGAGAAACAGAAGTTCTCCTAGACGGTCTCCCAAGACCTGTCCATGCTGCTGTAGATGATTTGGATGGGGATGGGAAAGAAGATATGGTGATTTGCGCTTTCGGAAATTATACAGGCGAGTTGGCATGGTATAGTGATATTTTTTCACCGGATAGAAAGAAACATATTCTTTCCCTTCTTCCGGGAGCCATAAAGTCGATCATAGATGATGTGAATGGAGACGGCTTGCCAGATATTCTTGCGTTAATAGCGCAAGGAGATGAAGGCCTTTATCTATTTCTCAATCAAGGGAATGGGACTTTCAAAGAGAAGGTACTCATGCGTTTTCCAGCCACCTATGGATCTACCTATTTTGAGTGGAAAGACATGGATGGAGACGGGCTAAAGGATATCCTCTATGTCAATGGAGATAATGGTGACTATTTCCCTATTGTGAAACGCTTCCACGGAATCAGGTTATTCTCAAATAAGGGAGATCTGGAATTTAAGGAAAGCTTCTTCCTGGAGCAACATGGGATTTTTAAGGTAATAAGTGAAGATTTTGATCAGGATAATGATCTGGATCTTGCTGCGATTTCTTATTTCCCTGACTATCATAACAGACCAGAAGAGAGCTTTGTGTTCTATGAAAATCAGGGAGACTATTCTTTTAGGGCTTCTACCTTTGAGAATATACCTTCCGGAAAATGGCTGGTCATGGACTCTGGAGATCTGGATCAGGATGGGGATCAGGACCTGATACTAGGCTCGGCTTTATTTATGGCCCTGGATGCCCCCAGGGAAATGAGAGGAGACTGGGGAAGAGAAAGTACTCCTATCCTCTTCTTGAAGAATACCACCATCAGGAATGAGAGCTTTGTCTTAGCGCAGTCTGAGGATGGTAAGGGAATACGTGCTGAGCACACCTTAATGCCTTAGGATATTACTATGATCGAGAAAGGATTACACCAAAAGGTAAGAGATCACATTTGAGCGTCCCAAAGAAAAGATACTAGTTAAATAGGAAGGATCCTGAGGGTCTTAAAGGGTTGAATTATTGCATATAGCTTTGTCGTTTCGAGAGCCTTGGTTGCTAAGCCTGTCGATGTACAACGACCTTATATGGAACGCTTTATAATGATCACCTACTAAGTACTACTTTGTCAATCAGTGGATACCGGTTATACCGGTACAACCATCCAGTTGGCAAGCAGGAGCTTACCAACCCTCAAATGGGTGCTGAATAAGCTCCTGCTTGTTCAGATAAATGGTCTAAGAGCATGTACCGGAGCTTCATCCGGTATCCTGTCTTGGGATA
>JBCDBC010000406.1:0-5328 GCA_039184535.1 Bacteroidota bacterium
GGTAAAATACCTTTTTCTCAACTAATAGAAAGACTAAGGTTCGAAAAAACGGCTGCTTATGCCAGGTAGGAGTTTCAAATTGGAAGAATCTCTTCTAACTTAGAGGAACACACAAACACATCATTTATTACATGTCTGCTACCTACATACTCGCTTTAGACCAGGGGACTACCAGTTCCCGTGCCATCATCTTTGACAAAGAATCCAATATAGTTGGGATGGCCCAAAAAGAATTTACTCAGTACTTCCCTCAACCCGGCTGGGTAGAACACAACCCCATGGAGATCCTGAATACTCAACTCTCCGTAGCCCGGGCTGTGTTGACACTGAATAACATAAAGGCAGAACAAATAGAAGCCATAGGTATCACCAACCAGCGTGAAACAGCCGTAGTATGGGATAAAACTACTGGCCAGCCTGTTCATAACGCCATCGTTTGGCAGGATAGGAGAACTTCCTTTATCTGTGATGCCCTGAAAGAAAAAGGGATGGAGCCTTACATCCGTGAAAATACAGGCCTGGTGGCAGACGCTTATTTCTCCGGGACCAAGATCAAATGGATCCTGGACCACTTAAAGAAAAACGACCCATCCTTTACACCAGACAACCTCTGTTTCGGGACCATAGATACCTGGCTGATCTGGCAGTTAACAGGAGGCGCTGTTCATGCTACAGACTACACCAATGCTTCCAGAACATTGCTTTACAACATCAAGGAGCAGAAGTGGGATGAAACCATGATGAAGGAACTTAATGTTCCGGCAAGTATGCTGCCCGAGGTAAGACCCAGTAGTGGCGATTTTGGAAACACCATTCCTAAATGGTTTGAAGGGACTAGTATCCCCATCAGAGGCGTAGCTGGAGACCAGCAAGCAGCTATGTTTGGACAGGCCTGCTTTAAGCCAGGTATGACCAAAAATACCTACGGAACAGGTTGTTTCATGCTTATGAATGCAGGAGATGAATTCATCGCTTCTAAATCTGGTCTATTGACCACTCTATGCTGGAGTCCGGAAGGAAAAGTACAGTATGCGTTGGAAGGAAGTATTTTCATAGCAGGTGCTGCCATCCAATGGCTCAGAGATGGGCTAAAAGTACTAGATGAAGCCCCTGACTCAGAATACTATGCCATGAAAGTGGAAGATAATGGAGGCGTGTATGTAGTACCTGCCTTTGCAGGTTTGGGCGCACCTTACTGGGATATGTATGCCAGAGGCGCCATCTTCGGACTTACTCGTGGAGCTACCAAAGGCCATATCATACGTGCTACACTGGAATCTCTTGCCTACCAGACACGTGATGTACTGACAGCCATGGAGAAGGACGTGGGAAGAAAAGTGGAGAAACTGAGAGTAGACGGAGGAGCTTCCGCTAACCAACTTCTGATGCAATTCCAGTCAGATATTCTGAATACGACTGTAGAAAGACCCTCCATTACAGAAACCACGGCTTTGGGTGCCGCTTATTTGGCAGGTTTATCAGTAGGTTATTGGTCAGCTTCAGAACTAAGTGATTCATGGAAAGTGGATGCTACCTTCACTCCACAAATGGAAGAGGGAGAAAGAGTAGGGCTTTACAAAAACTGGGGGAAAGCTGTCCAAAGAACCATGAACTGGGAGGAGAGTTAACCATACCTCTCCTTTTCCACAGAGTATTGCTCCAATACCTTTTTGACATCCTTGATCTTAAAAGGCTTGGATACATATTCATCCATTCCAGCCTTTAGAAATTTTTCCTTATCTCCTTTCATTGCATTGGCAGTCATAGCCACAATGACGGGTTTCCTAGTCAGATTGGGTAGCTCCTTTATAGTTTTGCAGGCAGTTAATCCATCCATCTCCGGCATCTGGATATCCATAAAAATCAGATCCGGGCAGTTTTCTTTTACTGCCTGTACAGCAAGTTTACCATTCCCAACGATTCTAATCTGGTAACCAAGTTTTTCCAGCACTCTTTTGATAAGTTTTTGGTTGACAGGGTTATCCTCCGCTATCAATAAATCTAAGGGATACTGAGAGGCAAATTGCTTATCCAGAATAGTTCCGCTCGTAGTCTGTTTTTGGATACGAACCTCGCTATCCTTTAAGGATATTAACTCTTGGGCAAATCCTCTAAATGGAATAGGGAAAGAGACAGCACTGTCAAAATCATTCCTAATACTTTCTGATATTTCTAGGCCGTAGCGAGAAACGAGCATAAATGGGATATGAGAGTTTTGTTGGCGTTTCCATTCTTGCCATTCTGCTTGGTGCTCTTGCCAACAGCTAAGGTCTACTAATACTGCAAATACATCATTTTTATTTCTGGGGACCATAGGTGGACCTACGATTTTAACTGGATTCAGCTTCATCGATTTTAGGGTATGCATCATTGCCTGATTCACTGCTTCTCCCTTACACTGTATCCAAATTTCCTGATTTTCATACGGTAAAAAGGACTTACAAATGGGACATGCTACTTCATCCCCAACAGCAGATGAAATCCAAAAGTGAAAAGTAGAGCCCTTGCCTACAGTACTGGTCAGGCGAATATCGCCTCCCATGAGTTGGCTTAATTTTTGGGAGATTGTTAGCCCTAGACCTGTCCCACCATACTTCCTAGTGATGGAATCGTCTGCCTGAGAAAAGGCACGAAACAGTCTTTTTTGTTTTTCCTCAGAAATACCTATCCCTGTATCCTCCACCCAAGTATGTAGGTCAAAGGGAGTCCCATCATGGGGAATGGTTTCCATCTCAGGATGTACCCCCACAAATACACGTACGTATCCATCTTGGGTGAATTTTAAGGCATTGCTGATGAGGTTGGAAAGGATTTGCTTAAAGCGAATCTCATCAGTCTGAATAGTATTGGGTATACGATAATCTACTGAATAAATCAGGTTTACTTGTGTCTCAGCCACTTTGGCCAGATATAGCTGTACTACCTCTTCCACGCAGGAACGGATATTCACACTGACCGTTTCCAAAGCCAGTTTTCCTGACTCAATTTTTGAAAAATCAAGAATATCATTGATGACTCCTAATAGGCTATGGCTACTTTTCTCTATGGTGTTTACATAATCCTCTTGTTCTTGATCCAGCTTTGTATCTGCCAGGAGCTGAACCATGCCTACCACCCCATTAAGAGGCGTGCGGATTTCATGGCTCATATTCGCCAGAAACAGACTTTTTGCCTTATTAGCTTCTACCGCTGTTTCCTGGGCCTTTTTTAAAGAAAGGGTCCTTTCTTGTACTACTCTTTCCAGCTTCAATGTATCTGCCCTCATTTTTTGGGTTCTGAATTCATAAATAAGGCGTATAATAAACAGTAGACATAGAGTAGCGATTATATGAAACCAGCCTTTTTGCCAAAAGGGTTTTTCAATGAGAAGCTTCAAGGAGGTAGCAGGAGACCTAAACCCCTCTTTATTGGTGTACCTGATATGAAAAGTGTATTTTCCTGGGTTCAACTGACCCCAAGTAATACTTCTACTCTGTTTTAATTGCCGCCATTCTTGATCTAGCCCTTCCATCTTATACTCAAATACATTGTCCTCCGGATTCCAGTATTCCATAGCGGAAAACTCAAAGGCCAAGGACTTATGTTTATAGGAGAGGGAGAGAGACTCCATTCTGGAAATATGCTGGTCAAGTAGTGGGCGGTTCAGATATGCATCATCCTCCCCTACTTTTACAGATTTTCCTGCAATTTTCAGGTCTGTAATCAGGACTTTATTTGTGTTATTCTCTGGAGAAATCTCATGACCTAAAAAAGAGTTAAAGCCGTCAACTCCAGCTATAAAAACTCTCCCATCATTCCCAAATGAAGAATAACCTGTTAAGGTACTGACAATCCCGTCTTGTAGCTCAAACTGTGCTACTCTCCTGGTATCAGGGTAAAAGCAAAAAAGCTGGCTTCCTACCGGATACCATATATTATCATGCTTATCTTTCGCAACTCCCCAGATATTATTTGGGACAATGGGAATCAGAGATTCATCCTGGAGGTATTTTTTGGATATAGGGTCAAAGAGCACCATGCCAGTCCTTGAGCCTAATAAGAAATAATCTTTGTACGGGATAGCACAGAAAAATTTTGAGCTTACATTCGGGAGTTCCTCTTTTCTGACTTGATAGGTTTCAAATTCATATTTTTGTTTTTCAGAATTCCACTTTATCATGGAGATTCCCTCTCCACTAGTAACTACCCAAATATTCCCTTCTGGATCGGATAAAGTCTCCACAATTATTTTATCAGGAATAGAAGTTGGATCTTCTGGATCTGGGAGAAATAACTGTCTTTGTTTCCCCTTAAACAGCACTAATCCTGCAGCAGAAGGTACCCAATACCCTCCTCTTGGATCTTTTTGGAATGTTCCTTTCCCAAAGTCTTCGTAATGAGGCCATTTAGGATCCAGGAGGAAGTGCTGTTTAATCCTTTTTCCCTTCAGATCATAAATGGTAAATCCTTCTTTATGGATAATATGTAAATCACCATCTATAAGTGATAGGTTATTAATTAATTCTGGCAATACAGAGGAATTCTCCCATAGAGGAACTATACTATCGGATGAGGGGAAGTACTTAAAAATACCAGATCTATGAGTACCTAAAAAAATGTTCCCTTCCGGGTCTTCTTCAAAAGCTACAACGCTAGAAATAGTCCTTCCTAGCAACGAAGGGTAATATGGTTTGAATTTTTTTTGAGAAGAGTAGGTAGTAACTCCTACACGAGTTGAAACCCATATTAATCCATCTACATCAAAGCTAATGTTATTTACCTGATTATGAGTCAAGCTGTACATATTGTTGATGTCAGCTTGAAATAACTTAAGAGTAAGTGGATTTATCGGTTTGCCTGGTCCCTCCACGGGTATATCGGCTTCCTCAGGATGAAATCTCCATAATCCATCGTAAGAACCAAACCATATATACCCGTCAGCATCCTGATTAATGTCCAATATACTTAGCCCTAGGTGGAGGCCATTATCATGATAAAGTTCAAAACTGAAACATCTTACATTCTCCTCATGGTATACTACCTGAACCAGCCCTACTCCAAAACAACTTATCCAAATTCTACCTTGGTTGTCTTCAAAAACTTTCCAGACATTATTATTAGGAATAGAAAAAGGATCTGAAGCTTGATAATGAAAGGGTTGGAATTTGATATGTTGAGGGTCTTCCAACTCTTTTTGCTTCACAAAATTTAGCCCTCCTGCCCAAGTACCTATCCATAGATTCCCTTGCCTATCTTGTAGAATGCTCAATATGGCGTTACCTCCTATAGAATGAGGATTTTTGTGATCAGGGAGATAAGAAATAAAGCTTTCATTCTCTGGAATGAAAA
>JBCDBC010000407.1:0-5322 GCA_039184535.1 Bacteroidota bacterium
ACCTCTTCAACTACGATTACCGTTATCTACCAAACATGCCAAGAATTGGTCGTAGAGCCATGGTAAGAGTGGTATATACGTTTGGAGCGCAGTAAGAATAGGTGAGAATCTCCTAAGAGGAACCTCAACCTTCCATAAACCAAACAGCTGACTGGTATAATGCCAGTCAGCTGTTCTTTGATTTAAGCTCTTTGAGAAATAAATAAAGACTAGTAGAGTACTCTAAACTTTATAGTATGCTCTATTTCTTTCAGATCTCCTAAAACGGTCTCATCATACTTACGGTTGATGTCCGTAATCACATAGCCTATGTTCTCATCCGTTTTCAGGTATTGACCTTCTATGTTGATTTCGTGCTTGGCCAGGACATTGTTGATCTTGGCCAGTATACCGGACTTGTTATGGTGAACGTGAATCAGCCTATGGGCTTGCCCCTGAGTGGGCAGCTGTAGGTTCGGGAAGTTCACACTTCCAAAAGAGCTACCTGCATTGATGTAGTCTACTATTCTCGCAGGCACATAATCACCTATGTTTTCCTGTGCTTCCTGGGTACTTCCCCCTATGTGGGGGGTGAGAATCACATTATCCAGTCCTTTCAATTCAGACTCAAACACCTCAGCATTACTCTTAGGCTCTTTGGGGAATACATCTACGGCAGCTCCCTTCAGCTTGCCGCTTTTCAGGTGATCAGCCAGTGAAGCTATATCTACCACAAATCCACGGCTTAGGTTGATAAATACAGCCCCGTCTTTCATGAGCTTAAACTGCTCATCTCCAAAAATCATTTTATTCTCAGGTCTCCCATCTACATGAAGAGAAAGGAAATCCACCATAGGAAGAAGTTCTTCCAGAGAATAGGTCTTTCTGGTATTCCCCAATGCCAGCTTTTCTACTACATCATAGTAGTACACCTCCATCCCCATGGCTTCTGCCAGAACAGACAGCTGGGTACCTATATTTCCATAACCAATGATTCCGAGCTTTTTGCCTCTTACCTCATTACTGGCAGCGGCTGACTTATTCCACTTCCCTACATGCATTCCCTGGTTAAAGTGAGGAATTCTTCTGGCCAGCATGATGATCTGACTAATGGCCAACTCTACTACTGAGCGAGTATTGCTGTAAGGAGCATTGAAAGCGATAACCCCCTTTCTGGCGCAGGCATCCAGGTCTATCTGGTTAGTCCCTATACAAAAGGCCCCTACACACAGTAGCCTGTTTGCATGTTCCAGCACCTTGGCCGTCAGATGTGTCTTGGATCTAATCCCAAGAATAGAAACGCCTTTGATTTTTTCAATTAGCTCATCTTCAGAGAGGGCTCTCCCAATTTCTTCTATCTGATATCCCTCCCCTTCAAACATCCTTTTGGCGTTTGGGTGGATATTCTCCAGTAATAATACCTTAATTCTGTTCTTGGGGTAAGAAATTGACATGGGCAGTTTATTGATGTATAGAAACTCGTCAAAACTGGGAATCACATGATCAGCCTTGTCCAGGATATTCTCACGCAACACATTCTCAGTAAAGGCGAAAAACTTATGTGCCACACCAGACTCTTTCATCTCATAGTCTGTATAGGCATCCCCAATTACGTAGATCTGCCCGTCCAGGTTCATTTCAGAGAGGGTCCTTGATTTCCCGTTACTATGGGCGAGATAGTTAGCTTCATCAAACCCTACAATTTCTCCATTCTCGTTAAACAGAAAATTATTGGCTTTTACATGATCAGCCTCTATGTGAAAGTCTGCTACTACCGGTTCAATGAACTCACAAAACCCGTTCGAGATAATATAGATGTCTCCTTTATTAGCCTCGAAGAATTCCATGTTCCGCTCAATGGATTTAGACACTTTTGTCTTCAATCTTTCAATCAACAAACTGAGATGGTGCTGATTGGCGTTGAGTAAGGCGGACCTTCTACTAAGGGAATCATTAAATGAAATCTTACCATCCACACCCAGATTTGTGATTTCCTGAATTTTCTGAAGACGTTCTTCTTTTTCAGGATGGCCTTCAAGCGATATATCTGCCAGTTCTTCTAATGCTTCTACTTGGAGAAAAGTGCTGTCAAAATCTATTACAAGATATCTTTTATCAGCCATAGGTTTAGTTAATAGAGTTTCCATCTATCTTATTCACAGGTTTCAGAAGGCACCAAATGTACAAAAAGAGGCAGAATCATTTAAGATCTGCCTCTTGAATTTTCTATGAAATTTTACTTCTCGAATATTTCCTATTTGTTTACCCAGAACTTCTCGGTAACCACTGTTTCTCCTACCCTAAGCTGCATTAGGTAAAGCCCTTTTTCCAGGTGGTTAACAGGGATAAACCATCCGCTTCCATCAAAGGAAGCTTGTACTGGGACAGCTCCTCCATACACAGCCTGTACAGAAAGTACTTCCACCTCATCTTCAGCAGAATTCGGGATCACCTGAATCTCTGTGGTAGCAGGATTAGGGAATAGAGACACTATAGATGTTTCCACCACATCATCTACCACGATAAAGGAGATTCTTTCCGTTTCTCCCCTAAGTCCATTCGCCGCACGTGCATTATATGGTGTAGCAGAAATACTGTATGCTCCTGCTGCTAACTTCTGCGTTCCGTAATCTCCATTTCTATCCCCAAGAACCGCGTAGGGATATTTATTCTCCAGCTTAAAGACATTTCCACGCTGTCCATCCAGCGCTAAAAGACTTATGTCCACACTTCCTATGATTCTTGGCTCAGTTTGTACCGCAAAGTTCAGGAACTTGGGTTGTGAAGATAAAAAGAGGGTATCTCCATCACTCAAAGCACCTAATAACTCATCGGAAGCGGCATCCACTATACTTATCTGTGCTATCTGAGGAGTTTGTACATCAGGTGGGCAAACTGAATCTGTCAGACAAGTATCTATGTCTACATTGATATCTCCAGAAGCAGTAAATGGAGCTCCTTGGATACTCCCCTTCACTTTAAACCAGGTACTTAGCCCATTCTCAGCATTTTTATCATTGGCTCCTATCCCTATTTGTACACCCATACTGAGGTTTGAAGGTCTTGGCGTTAGGGAAAGAGAATCTCCCTCCAAGGCACCTCTACCTATCAGCTTGGACTGTACATCCAGAATACCAAAGGTCCAATTGGTATGATTAGCAGCGGCGGCAGCTTCACTTCCACCATCAGCTTTGTATCCTCTTCCTTTAGCAGACCAGCTTTCCCAATCCTGTAAATCCGCTATGATAAATTCTACCTCAAACTGCGCTTCCGGTAGTACCTCACTGGCTACAGTTCCACTGATGACCGCATAATCTTCATACTCCACATACCTTCCTCCATTTACCCAGTCAAAGCGCCTTACATCGCCACTTCCTGGTGCTACCTCTGAAATCAGAGAAGATACGGGTGAAGGGTTAATGAAAATGGCATTCCCGGAAGAGGTTTGGGAAGTAAAATCACTAAGGAGACACACATTTACTTCAGGGCAGGAGTCTACTGCCACAGGCGGATCTACGGGTGGATCTACTACAGGTAGAGAGCTACATACCAGTTCCAGGTCTCCCAAGCCCGCAGCTTTCCCAAACCCTCCCTGAAGATTTTCATCGTAAATAAGGAAGGATTCTTCCAAAGAACCATCATTATTGCTATACCAATGAACACCCCCTGAGAAGGGAAATCCAACAAGAGGATCATACACGGTAGTAGCTATTTCTTCTGAACCAGGAAGATAAGCTAAGCCTCCGAGGGTAATCTCATCATGTCCTACAATGCTAAACTCTATGTCAAAGTAGAAGTCATCACTGTAAAATTCTCCACCACCAGGACCCTGGTTATTGAATTCTCCAAAGGATAGGAGCCCATTTCCATCTTCATTACACACAGCGGCATTACTCTCAAGCTCAAAAGTACCGTCATCCCTTTTACAGGTTCGGAGAATATCTCCTGCGGCATCACCTATATATAAGCTCTGGTCTCCAGGAATAGTACTAAATGCCTCAAAGCCAAACTGTAGCCCCGCTCTGTCCAGGAAGCCCAGTATCATGTCGCCATTGCTATTAAACTCTATATCAGAAAGAATGGGTTGAGGATAGCCAAACTCGGTAAGGTCAGTTGCATCAGCTGTAAATTCTTGCCATGTCTCTATCCAGGGAAGCCATTCTCCATTAGTAACCGTAAAGCCGAAGCGCTCCACGTCTCCCCTTGGGTAATTGAGGTCAATCTCCAGGACATTTTCCCATACCAGATTATCAGGGTCCAGAGCGAACACAGTCGCACTCAGCGAACTGCTAACCCCAGCGTTCTCCGCTGGACAAACTACTCCTACATATACTTTCCCCTCTTTCACGCTTAGCCCCCACGGAGCTAACAAGCTGTTGTCTGAACAGAATCCAGGAATATCGAAGGCTTTGATGTCATCTGGTCCCGGTTTCTCATAAGGGACCCCAACCCTGATCTGGTAGAGCTTCTGATCGAACAGATTTACGACCCAAAGGTATTCTTCATCTTCCGAGAAGTCTATGTCTCCAAATCCTACCCTTCCTACCAGACCAAATGCTAATGGATCTCTATTTCTTTGAGAAGCTGCCAAAGGCAGGTCCCTCTGGTCTGTAGTAATGACGGAGCTTCCCACATCTATCCCGAAATCTTCCAGACTGAAAGAATTATCCAGGTCTACGTCTGCCTCAAAGGCATCCATCACATAAATACCTCCCGGTCCCAAAGGCCCGAAACCAGCATGTCTTTTAAGGAGAGTGGAAGCAAATAATTTTTGTGTTTTGCGCTGATAAGCTAATCCCCAAACGGTTCCCACCTCTTCTCCGGTAGCTAACACAGTTTTGGCATCATCATCTACAGAGCTGGTAGGAGCATAGGGCGTTCTCACTATGGCCGCAGCATCTGCATTATCAGGATTACCCAGGAGAGGATTTCCGGCAATATAACAAGGCGTTACCAGCCAGGTACTGTCCGGGGCATCACATGTTTGTCCAAATGTTAGGGATGAAAATGAAATCAATGATAAGAATGTGAACACACCGCTCAGGGTATGAACAGATAAGAAGCGTAAAGTACGTTGCATAGGCTATGCGTTAGAAGTTAACAGAAGTCCTAACAGCACAATTTGGGATAAGGAGCAATCAACGTAATGAAAGAGCTGCAAGGATTAGATATTAAACGAATTAGTGAACTATTTCTTGTAAGGATTCATCTTCTCATAACATATAGCCTCTTCTCAGGAGCATTTCGATCCTAATATTTACCAAATATGCCATTTTGACATATTAAAACTCACCATAAACGTCAAAATGTCATTCACCTTCACTTATTTTTGCCATTCTTGCG
>JBCDBC010000408.1:0-5315 GCA_039184535.1 Bacteroidota bacterium
CTACATTTCTACTCAGATACACCCTTTCATCAAGCAGATGAAGGAATCTTATCCATTCTTGTCTAAAGAACCTTATGATATTTATAAGGAACTCATAGACCCAGAATTAGGCATTATTTATAGAAAGCGGAAAGCGTATGAGAATAGTGTAAATCAGCTGAACGCGGCCCTCTCCGGTATTATGGATAAAGAACAGGAGAAGCTTCAAAAAATCTTGCCACACTATTTTGAGAAGTATAATACAGATGGGATAGAATACAATATGTACCTGGGTCAGAGTATTCTCCAGCGTGGGGATTTTACCGACTATCATCTACAGTCTTTTCGCATTTGGCAGCTCACCAATATGGTTGACATTACCAGGCAGGTGGAATGCCTCAAATCCAAGCTAGAAGTTCCTCTCTCTACCGCTCAACTGGTGCTCATCTATAATAGTGAGCTCAGTATCAGGTTCAGGGTGGATGAGAAACAGTTTGATGTGGACGGTTCTTACAATGTCCGTTATGAAATCATCAAGAAGAGAATAGATAAGTCTGTCATCAAAGGCACCAAGGAACGTTTGACTCAGGCCGGAAAGATTGCCATAGTGTACCTTCAGGAGGAGGACAAACAAGAGTATATGCGTTATCTGGAATATATGGTCTCTAAAGGCCTGATTGAGCCGGAAATAGAAGACCTGGAATTGGATAAACTTCAGGGTGCCGAAGGGCTACATGCTCTGAGGGTAACAGCAAAAATGCTATCAAAAGAAAACCAGAGCTGTTAAGGCTCTGGTTTTTTCTTTCTATGTGAGATGTGAGCCTTTACTCAGGCCTCTGATTTGTATCTTGTTCCTGCCCGGCACTTTCCATTTGCTTCTTTAGCTCTTCATTGTACTGAGCCCTTCTCATCTTATTATTTTCCTGTCCGTATCTATCTCTGTTTCTAAAGATATCAAAACGGGTCGGTGTCTCTTTTGGCGGCCAGTAGTTATTTCCAGTATCAGTATCTGCCGTTTCCAAGAAAGGGTCTAGGGTAATTTCCTTTACTACCTTTTCTGTCTTGAAGATCTTGCTTACCTCCTCAGCGTTTAGTCGCCAGATTTCAGCAGGGATGTGCTGTACCTCAGAAGTTCCATCTTCATATTCGAACTTCAGGATCACCGGCATGACCAAGCCACCCTTGTTCTCAAATGTTACAGAGTAATAGTTGTAGTTACTTTCCAGTAAGGCCCTTTCATCTTCAGGAAGGCTCTCTATCAGCTGCGCATACTCGGCCTTATCCAGAAGACTCACTTCAAAAGGATCATACTCATTATAGAAGTCCTTCATACGGGGATCACGCTCAGTAACCGTCTCCTTAATCGTCTCTTTATTACGGCTATCTCCTATATAAACTGGAGCAGATTCTTCCTGAGCCTTAGCCAGTGGCTTTTCTACCTCAGGATTATAGCTATTCACCTGGAACCACTGTACATCTTTGATGGCCATATCCACATGATCAGTAGTGTAGAACCATCCTCTCCAGAACCAGTCCAGATCTACCCCAGAAGCATCTTCCATGGTACGGAATAGATCTGCAGGCGTAGGATGCTTAAACATCCATCTCTGGGAGTACTCTTTAAAAGCATAGTCAAACAGCTCTCTTCCCATGACTGTTTCACGGAGAATATTCAAAGCTGTGGCAGGCTTCCCATAGGCATTATTCCCAAATTGGAAGATAGACTCAGAGTTAGTCATGATAGGCGTGATATTACTCTTATCTCCCTTCATATAGTCTGCTATTTTGTAGGCAGGTCCCCTTCTAGAAGGATAGTCTCTCTCCCACTCCTGCTCAGCCAGGTACTGTAAAAAGCTGTTCAGCCCTTCGTCCATCCATGTCCACTGACGCTCATCTGAGTTCACGATCATAGGGAAATAGTTGTGCCCTACCTCATGAATGATCACACTGATCAGGCCATATTTAGTAGCACTGCTATAAGTCCCATCAGGAAGTGGTCTTCTTCCATTAAAACATATCATAGGATACTCCATGCCTATTCGGTCCGTATGAACAGAGATGGCAATAGGATAAGGGTAGTCAAAGGTATACTTAGAATACACTTCCAGGGTATGGGCTACACTTCTGGTAGAATATTTCTCCCATAGTGGGTTTCCTTCTTTAGGATAGAAAGAAGCGGCTATGGTATTTTTACTACTTTGGCGAACAGCCATCGCATCCCAGATAAATTTACGGGAGGTAGCAAAAGCGAAATCTCTAACATTCTCAGCTTCGAACACCCAGGTCTTGGTTTTGTCCAGCTTCTTGGTCTTCTCAGCCTCACGCGCCTCTTCTTCTGTTACGATCAGTACTGGCGTTTCATACTCAGTCTGGGCTTTCTCCCAACGCTCTCTCTGTTCGGCAGATAGTACAGCCTTAGGATTCTGTAATACCCCGGTAGAACCTACTACGTGATCCTCAGGCACTGTCAGGCTTACTTTATAGTCTCCAAATGGCAGCGTAAACTCTCCTCTTCCCAGGAACTGCTTATTCTGCCATCCTTCTACCTCATTATACACACACATTCTGGGGAAGAACTGAGCAATGGTATACACATAATTATCATCCTCAGCGAAATACTCCATACCAGATCTTCCGCCATATTTGATTCTATCATTGATGTTATACCACCACTTGACCTGGAATGAGAAAGAATCTCCCTGCTTTAAGGGCTTGGGAAGATCTACCCTCATCATGGTTTTGTTTATGGCTATGGAAAGTGGGTTCCCATCCGTATCTTTTACATAGTCCAGCTTGAATCCTCCATCAAATGATGAATGAAGGCCTTTTAGCTGTGAGAAAGAAACTTGATCAGATAAGGATCCAGTTTTGATTTTCTTAGTATCAGAATCCTCAGCCCTCATATTCTGGTCTAACTGTAGCCAGAGGTAAGTGAGGACATCCGGAGAATAATTATGGTAGGTAATGGTCTCTTCCCCGTAGATTCTTTGATTTTCATCATCCAGGGTGATGTCCATGACATAGTCTGCCTTTTGCTGCCAGTATTCGTGCCCTGGCGCCCCAGCGGCATTTCTGTACACATTAGGAGTGGGTAACTCCTGCTTCAACTGCCTGAACTTATTCAGGTTGATGTTTTCCTGCCCCCAGACTACACTTACTCCTCCTGCAAACAGGAAAAGTATAAGTGTGGCAATACTTTTAAGTTGTTTGTCCATGTTACCAAAAAATTGAAGATTGAATTAGGATAATGGCAATTCCTGCAGCCGCCCCCGAAACAAATACATTCCAGTCTCTGTGGGGAGCCCCAAGGCCTTTTATTACGGCATATGAAATAACGTAAATAATCGCTACGATCATAAGCTGGCCTAACTCCAGTCCCAGGTTAAAAGAAAGTAAGGGGGTAATAATATTTTCTTCCTTCCCTAGTAAGCTTCTCAGATAGTTTGAGAAGCCCATTCCGTGAATTAAGCCAAAAAACAGCGCGATCGCGTAATTGCGATACATCTGTACTTTTGAGAAAACCTTATTTCTGTTAATAAAGTTTGTTATAGCTGTGATTAAGATGGTGATTGGGATCAGAAATTCTACCAAATCTGAGTTGATAGGGAGAATATCCAAGGTGGCTAGGGCAAGTGTGATGGAATGCCCTAATGTAAAAGCTGTGACCAGAACCAGAATATTTTTCCATTTGGTAACTGGATAGCTCGCGCATAGAGCAATAAGGAAAACAATATGATCATATGCTTTGGGGTCAGAAATATGTTGAAACCCCATTTCCAAAAAGAGTTGGAACTTGGACATGAATTTCTTTAGGCATTATTTTGTCCAAAGTTAAGCGTTTTCGTATAAGGAAATAACAGTAGCAGCAATTTTATTATGACACATCTTCTATTTTCCATTTACCTCGCCGGATTACTTTCAACCTTCTCACTTCAGCCTTCCGTCCAGGAGCCTATTAATAGGAAAATTGAAGCACATCCTTTTTATGTGAGTATTTGCCAGATTGACTATAATGGGGACAATCAAAGTCTGGAAATTTCCCTAAAAATCTTCATCGATGACATAGAAGAAATCATGGAGAAAGAAGGGGTAGGAAGGCTATACCTGGGAGAAAAAAGGGAGAATAAGGAATCAGATAAATATATCTCTCGCTATCTGGCACAGCAGTTTAAGATCAAAGTAGACGGACAGGAAAAGGCCCTTGAATACCTGGGAAAAGAAACTGAAGTAGATGCGATCTGGTGCTACCTAGAAGGATTGAGTGTTTCTCCTTTCTCAAGTGTGGAAATACGAAACAGCATTCTCATGGACCATATAGAATCACAGGTAAACATAGTCCATGTGAAACAGGCAGGTATAGAAAAAAGCCTAATATTCAATAAAGATAAACGTTCAGGTACACTTGAATTCAACTAAAGTAGGTTCTCTTGATAAGTATCCAGCCACTTTAACTCCTGACTGACAGAGAGATACCAGGATACCAGACATCCTACAAGTAAAAGTGCAACCATAAAAATAGCTGGGAATAAGAAAGGATCGAAAACATTACTAGCTGAGTCATACCATATTAGCATAAATTCCAGTAGCAATAAATTTACCGCCCAGGATCTACTTAACTTAATTTTACTCTGGTTCTCAGCCAGTTTCATGGCCAAAGAGTCCGCCTTTTCTCCTGCCAAAATATAATTCATGACCTGATTATAGAAGTCAAGGGTTTTCTTCCTTCTCTTAGAAGCTACTTGCCCCTTAGGTTGAAACCCCTTTTTCAAGCTTAATTCCCAGGGCAAAAAAATGGTATGCGAGAGTGAATCTATGACTACCCCCAATAAGCAAAAAATTCCAGGTCCTATAAGAATGGTTAGCGCTATGCCCTCATTGGCAAAGTATAGGTACCTCTCAGGTTCTGAGACCAATTCCATATTGGCACCAAAAACAACGAATAAAGCAAGAAAAACTACTATGGCTGTTCCTGTACCTATAAGAAATAGTTCAGCAAGCAGATTTCCGGTTTTCATGTAGGGATAATACGTTTAGGGGTTGCTAGTTCAGATTGAAATTAAGCTAAGTTATAGGATTTCTCCACTAAAGTTTCACAAAATATTAGATTTCTGCAGAGTAAAGAATTATCAGGCTAAATTAATCTCTACGAAAATTTGCAATATTTAGAAAAAAAATTATAATAAGTCCCGGCCTACAAGTTGCTGATACAAATTATTAACGTATCCAAAACTTGCTCATTATGGAAAAGTATACTCAGCATGTACAGAATGAAATCCCCATGCTGACTAAGGCTCAGGTGGAGCCTGAATTTGTCTTAGCGTTTCAAAAAGTTTGTA
>JBCDBC010000409.1:0-5313 GCA_039184535.1 Bacteroidota bacterium
AAGTATCTGGATAGAAAAGGGCAACGGAAAACACCGGAACGTTTTGCTATTCTGGAAGAAATCTATTCCAGGTCAGATCATTTTGATGTAGAGTCTCTCTACATTCACATGAAAAATAAGAACTACCGGGTCAGTAGGGCAACGGTTTACAATACCCTTGACTTATTGGTAGAATGTGATCTGGTCAAAAGGCATCAGTTTGGGACTAATCAGGCCCTTTATGAAAAATCTTATGGATACAAGCAGCATGATCATGTCATTTGCTCGCACTGTGGGAAGGTATTGGAATTTTGTGACCCCAGGCTGGGAGAGATCCAGAAGACCATAGGAGAAATACTGGATTTTGACATTAGCCATCATTCATTCACCCTCTACGGGGTGTGTGGAAATGGAGAATGTGAGGGTAAGCAGTAGAACTTTAGCGGTATGGGATCCTGGTAAGATGGTGGTCCCCAAAACTACGAATGTGCTAAGAAAGGCACGATGACTGTGAATTGTACGTTGTTTATTTTTCTGACTTAGCGTTATTTACATGGAATTTTCGTTTTCTGAAAAGAATAAAATAGGCGTCTACAGCCTAAGTGGAAATCTGATAGGTGAAGCAGATGGGATTGCGATGACGGAGTCTTTCAGTGAGAAACTGGAACTAGGGTATGAGCAGTTTGTGATAGATTTATCAGATCTCCAGCATATCAATAGTAGCGGCCTTGGGGTGCTAATTACTCTACTGACTAAGGCCCGTAAAAAGGGAGGTGAGCTTATGCTGGCCAATCCTTCCTCCTACATCAAAAATCTATTATTGATCACCAAACTCAACACCATTTTTGATATCCATGCCTCTACAGAAGAAGCTTTGGGTGCATTGGTGAAGTGATCTGGCTTA
Source organism: Bacteroidota bacterium (assembly GCA_039184535.1). Taxonomy (GTDB): domain Bacteria; phylum Bacteroidota; class Bacteroidia; order J057; family J057; genus JBCBKZ01. The sequence continues at coordinate 884 of JBCDBC010000409.1, forward strand.
ATCGTATCTCAGTAGCTCCTTTCCTTCAAAAGGTATCTCAATTTACTCTATGTAGAAGGTCTGCATCTAAGGTCACAGAGGTTCTTGAAACGACTAAGGTAGAATCGGTCATAGTGTCTTTGAGAGCCTTAGGTACTCTTTGAATGAAAGCTATTTCCCTCAAAGAAAAGACATCATTTATCCATCAGCATTTACTATATTCGCTGCTTACTTTTAAACAGATATCATGTCAGCTGTAGACGTATTACTAGGCCTTCAGTGGGGAGATGAAGGGAAAGGAAAAATTGTTGATGCATTTACCCCATCTTATGACATTATAGCCCGTTTTCAAGGCGGTCCTAATGCAGGTCATACCATCGTATTTGATGGGAAGAAATACGTCTTACACCTCATCCCCTCGGGCATTTTCAGGGAGAATACCCAGTGTATTATTGGCAATGGAGTAGTCATAGATCCTGTAACCCTGAGAAAGGAAATTCTCAACCTGGAGACTAACTACGACGGGGTTAGAGAAAAGCTATATATATCTGATAGAGCACACCTGATTCTGCCTTCACATAAGCTGCTAGATGCTGCCTCAGAAGCTGCTAAAGGAGCTAACAAGATAGGTTCTACCCTAAGAGGGATAGGTCCTACTTATATGGATAAAACGGGGAGAAACGGTTTGAGAGTAGGGGATGTGTTAGGAGGACACTTTAAGGAGAAGTATACCCAGCTATCCAAGAAGCACCAGCATATGCTGGACGACTATTACCACTTCGAATATGACTTGGCGTCTCAAGAAGTAGACTTCTTTGAAGCCATAGAGTTTCTCTCCAAACTGAAGATCACCAATACTACCCACCTTATTCAGTCTGCCTTGAGGGAAGGCAAAAAAGTGCTAGCTGAAGGTGCGCAGGGGACATTACTGGATATAGAATTTGGGAGCTATCCCTTTGTTACCAGCTCTAATACCTGTACGGCTGGTGCCTGCATAGGCATGGGTGTAGCGCCTACCACTATCCAGCGTGTGTATGGAATCTTCAAAGCCTACTGTACACGTGTAGGAAGTGGACCCTTCCCCACAGAACTTCATGATGAAACTGGTGAACAGCTTAGAAAAGCCGGAAGTGAATTTGGGGCTACTACAGGTAGACCACGTAGATGTGGCTGGCTAGACATACCCCTCCTCAAATACGCCATAGAGCTTAATGGGGTAACTGACCTTATCATGACTAAGGCAGACATCCTTGCGGAAGTAGAGGAGATCAAAGTAGCTTATTCCTATCAACTGGCTGACGGCACAGAAACGGATGTCATACCATTTGACATGGAAGCTAAGGTGGAACCCCAATATAAAAGCTTCTCTTCTTGGGATGACGATCTACAGTCATGTGATCATGTACAGAAGTTCCCTTCAGAACTAGCGACATATATCTCCTATCTGGAAGAACAGCTTGGTGTACCCATCACCTTTGTATCTACCGGACCAGGTAGAAAGCAGCTACTAACTGTGGAGGATCACCCTATGCTGCAAGAATAATGGAGTAAACACTTCTACCCCATATACAATGAGACCAATTTTAGTTATTGCTCTCCTCTGCTCCTCCCTGCTGTATGCATTAGGACAAGAAAATGTTGAGAAGTTATCTTCCCAGCAGGTTCGCAACCTAACAGCATTTACCAAAGCGTATGGCTATGTCAAGTATTTCCATCCTTCCATGGAAGCTTTATCTGCCGACTGGAATGAAATAGCTGTCCAGGGAGTAAAACGGGTTTTGTCCGCGAGAAATGAAACTGACCTGATTTTACGTCTTGATTCTATTTTTAAACCATTAGGTTCTTCTATTTTTATAGGGAAAAATACTGAATTACCTACTGACCTCCCTGGCTACAAAGGGAAAGTTCAATTGTGGCATCATAAAGGAAATGGAATCCATCCTTATAACCGTTCTGTTTATAAAAGTGAGATTGTCAGAGGGGCATTGAACGTTCTGGAGAATAAGTATAGCGTTCCACTAAATCAGCCATTCTCCGCTGAGCTTGTAGATAGTATTTCCATTTCTTTTCCCATAGCTGTTCCTGCTAAAAACAATAAGAAAAGTGCAGATAAAGTTGAAATGAAGTCCTATCAGGTTACTGAACTTGACGTAAGATTAGCAGGAATTATCATTGTTTGGAATGAGCTCCAACACTTTTATCCGTATTGGGATGTGGTAGTTGTAGATTGGTCTAAGACTTTAGATAAAGCATTTCTAGATGCCTGCGATGATACGGATAAACTTGATTATTGGAATACACTCAGAAGGCTGATGACAGCTACCCAAGATGGACATGGTTTTACTTCTATTACTACCTATTCAGGTAAGTGGAGAGGAGTAGGTATTTGGCCTACCTTAATTGGTGGAAGGATCATAGTTCATTCTCACGTCAAGAGCCTTTCTCAGAAAATTACACGTGGAGATGAGATCATTTCTATTGATGGTGAGCCTGCAATAGAAAGATATAGGAAGGAAAAAATACTTATCTCAGGAAGTGATCAATTCCAAAAGAGAGTAGCACTTGCTACCCTGCTATATTCCACTTTTGAAGCGGATAGTATGGAACTAGTGCTGCTTAATGAAAAGGGGGAGCAATACCAAGTAAGAATTGGCTATTTACCAGAAGGCGAGAATAAAATGCCTCAGCTTTACGAGGAAATTGAAGAGATAGAAAAGGGGATTTACTATGTAAGCTTAGATCGGATAGAGGATGAAGACTTCCAACAGGCTTTACCTAAGTTGATGAAGGCAGAAGGAATTATCTTTGAGCTAAAAAGGTACCCAGCAAGTTTCGGTAATTATTTGTCTTATTTATCAAATGAACCTCTAAAATCGGCTAGATGGAATATACCTAAAATATCATACCCGGATCAGCTGCATCTGACAGAATTTGATACTTCTGGCCGGTGGAATATTAAGCCTACTAAGTCCAATCTAGCGGACAAGAAGATGGTCTTTATCATTAGCGGTCGTGCTATAAGTGCAGCGGAAAGCTATTTAGGAATTATAGAGCATTATAAGCTTGGGGCTATTGTGGGGGAGGAACACACCGCTGGTACCAATGGTAATGTCAATAGAATAGAATTACCTGGAGGGTTTCGGGTATCTTATACTGGTATGAAGGTACTCAAACATGATGGTTCCCAACATCATTTAGTAGGGATTAAGCCTACTCATCCGGTAACTATCACCCAACAGGCTATTAGAGAAGGTCGGGATGAATTAATTGAAGAGGCTTTAGCAATTCTCAAAGGGGAGAAATAGATGGTATTGTGTTGGGCACCTATGGCGCCCTGCGGGATGGTGCCCTGACGGGCTAATTATATTTGGCTCCTACGGAGCCGAATCGTAGGGGCAAGTGTATCCGCCCATCATAAAAACTCATAATAATTATGGCTCTTATACCTGTGATTTGAGCCCATCAATTAAATGGTGGGAAATCATAGTTCCAAGGACGGAAAGATGTATTTCTCCATAATCTCAAAAGGGCCCTTTTCCATCTGCGGAAATAGATTATAGTTCCCACCTGTGAATGAGATACACATCTCTAGTGCTGGAATAACGATAAGGAACTGACCTCCATTCCCCCAGGCTTCAATGGTCTGATACTTTTTCCCTTGAATCTCTCTTTGAAGAATTCTCCAGAGATAGCCGTATTCTGAATTTTTGGGGTAAGTGGTGTCGACTTTAGGGCTTGTCATTTCTGCTATCCATGACTTTGATAATAGCTGCTCTCCATTCCATTCTCCTTCATTCAGGACCAAAACCCCAAACTTTACAAAATCAACGGGACGAAGTAAGAAATTACCTGCTAAATATCCCCTACCATAAGGTGAAGTAAGCATCTGAAAATTCTCTATTCCTATAGGAAGGAGTAGTTTAGTGTAGAGGTAGTGAGGAAGATATTCTTGGGTTGAATGGGATATGACCCCACTTAATAGGTTCATCCCTCCAGAAGAATAGGAATACGCTTCACCCGGCATAGCTACCATAGGAAGACTCAGTTTATGCCCAACCCAGTCTTGATGATTCCATTGCATCTCATCTTCATCTTCCAACTCTATGCCTGTAGTCATGGTTAAGGCATGACGAACCGTTATGAGTCTTTTAGCCGTACCTTGAATGGTATCGTATGTAGGATAAAAGTCTAATATTGGGGCATCTACGCCTGCTAAGTAACCCTCATCTATTGTCTTTCCTACAAGCATGGCACTAATAGATTTGAAGGCAGACCTAATGTCTTTCAGATCTTCTCTTTGGTACCCATGAAAGTATTCTTCCAATACCAGCTTATTCTGCTTGACTATGAGGGCGCAGGAACACACTTTCTCTCAGGTCGAAGCTGTGTAGCTTCTGGTGGGTATTTCAGTATCTGTGCTAGCGAAGGCACGGGAACAAGCAGCAGCTCGA
>JBCDBC010000410.1:0-5307 GCA_039184535.1 Bacteroidota bacterium
TAGTAATTAAACAAACGGCTATAAAATGGATAGACTTAACCATGATTCAGGAGAAATCATCAATATTTTCTTCAACGAAATGGAAGTAACGTCTAAAAGCTGACTCTATCAACACACAAGAAGAGAAGAAAATGCCATTGGTCTAAAAGCCTATTAATGGTTGATAGACGGTATTTAGATCAGGTATTTTTCCTATTTTATTAGCTAAGATCAAGCTCACTTTTAACGTAATTCTACTACTTAATGCAAATTATTGAAAATAAGGAAGCTTATGATGTCATCATTGTAGGCTCTGGAGCTGGCGGCGGTATGGCTACCAACATACTGGCTAATTCAGGCCTGAATGTAGCTCTGGTGGAAGCAGGTCCCTACTTCGACCCTAATGACCCCAACACCATGACACAGCTCAAGTGGCCCTACGAATCTCCACGGAGGGGAGCCAGTTCTACAAGAGCCTTTGGGGACTTCGATCAGTCTTGGGGAGACTGGGAAGTAGAAGGAGAACCCTACACCTCCAAAGAAGGGACCAACTTCATGTGGTGGAGAGCCCGTATGCTGGGAGGCCGCACCAACCACTGGGGAAGAATTTCCCTAAGGTTTGGTCCTGATGACTTCAAAAGAAGAGACATAGATGGGCTGGGAGAAAACTGGCCCATAGGCTATGATGACATAGCACCCTATTATGATAGACTGGACAAGATGGTGGGCGTTTTTGGCTCCAAAGAAGGAAGAAGAAATGATCCCGATGGATACTTCCTCCCTCCTCCCAAACCTAGACTTCATGAGCTTTACTACATAAAGGCGGCCCGTAAGTTGGGAGTAGACGTTATGCCTTCTCGTTTGTCAATTCTGACCAAGAAATTGAATAATGATAGAGGCGTTTGCTTCTACTGTAGCCAGTGTGGTAGGTCCTGTGCTGCTTATGCAGACTTTTCCTCCGGTTCCTGCCTCATCTTCCCCGCCATGAAGGGAGGAAAGGTAGCCCTCTTTAACAATGCCATGGTGAAGTCCGTAACCACCAATAAGGAAGGAAGAGCTACTGGCGTTTCTTATATCAACAAGGAGGATAGAAGGGAATATCAGCTAAAAGGAAAAGTAGTGGTACTGGCGGCTTCTGCCTGTAGTTCAGCCAGAATCCTGCTAAACTCCAAGAGCAGCCAGCATCCTAACGGATTAGGGAACAGCAGTGATGTTGTGGGAAGATATCTACATGATTCTACCGGAGCAGGGAGAGCTGGCTTTATCCCTGCCCTTATGGACCGCAAAACCTACAATGAAGACGGCGTGGGGGGTATGCATGTGTATTCTCCCTGGTGGGAAGACAATAAAAAGCTGGATTTCCCACGTGGCTACCACATAGAGGTATGGGGAGGAATGGGTATGCCCGCCTATGGGTTTGGATTTGGTGCTACAGAGATGAATAAACTCATAGGAGAAGATGCCAATGTAGGAGGATATGGAAATAAACTAAGGGATGATGTGAAGCGCTTTTATGGGGCTGTAGTAGGGATGGCAGGAAGAGGAGAGTGTATTGCCCGTCATGATAACAGGTGTTATATAGACCCTGATGTAGTGGATCAGTGGGGCATACCGGTTTTACAATTTGATTACACTTTCAGTGAGAATGAAGTGCTTCAAGCTAAGCACATGCAGGATACCTTTGAAGGACTCATTTACGCCATGGGAGGTACGCCCCTAGGGGATAAACCTACTAGAGACACCAATAATGGTTATGGTCTACTAGACCCTGGACAGATCATACATGAAGTAGGTACTACCCGTATGGGAGATGATCCTAGAAAATCTGTTACTAACGCTTTTTGCCAGCTACACGACGCTGATAATGTGTTTGTAGCAGATGGAGGTCCTTTCACCTCTCAGGCAGATAAAAATTGCACCTGGACCATTATGGCCCTTTCTATGCGGACATCTGAATATATCATTGATCAAATCAACAAGCAAAACCTCTAGGCTATGGATAGAAGAGAATCACTAAAAAGTTTATTGATAGGCGGTCTGGCAGGAAGTGCGCTATTAGGGAGTGGCTGCCAAACGGAAGCTGCTCCTCAAGAAGTAGAAACCTCATCATTTCCTGTTTATGGGAGAACCCCATCTGAAATAGAAAGAGACGAAAAACTCCTTCAGGAAGTATACTTAAATGAACATGAGTTGGCTACCATAGCCGTGCTATGCGACATTATTCTACCGGCCTCAGATACGGCAGGCTCTGCCAGTGAAGCAGAGGTTCCCGAATTCATTGAGTTCATTGTAAAAGATCTCCCTAGACATCAGCTTCCTATGAGAGGCGGACTTATGTGGTTGGATCAGGAATCTAATAGTCGATTTAATAAGGTGTTCATTGATTGTACGGATGAAGAGCAAATAGCCATAGTGGAAGATATTGCTTATCCCGATCCAGATGGTAAAAAGCCGCTCATGTCTCACGGAATTAAGTTTTTTGATCTCATGCGAAATCTGACCCTCACCGGCTACTATACTAGTAAGATGGGTATAGAGGACCTGGGCTATAAAGGAAACATGCCTAATGTATGGGATGGCGTACCAGAGGACGTACTTGCAAAACATGATGTAGACTATGATCCTGAGTGGCTGGCTAAGTGCATAGACCAAAGTACACGAGGCACTACAGCAGAGTGGGATGATGATATGAACCTGATTACTTAGTATTATTGAAGCTTATTATCCTCTTCCTTGTGGGAGAATTATCAAGCTCTCTAATCAAAAGACCTAATTATGAAATCTTATATTTCCCTTTTTGGTATCAGCTTATGCTGTTTACTAATCACAAGTTGTACAAGCCCAATGAATGATGAAGTAAAAGTGTTACGTGCGGAGCTAGCGGAAGCAAAAGCCCAACTGGAGGAAGCACAAAGTCCTCAGGCAGAGTTTGTCCATACGGTCTTTTTCTGGCTGAAAGAGGGTGTCTCAGAAGAAGACCTAGTCACCTATAAGCAAGGACTTGAAAACCTTCGGGGGATAGACGTGGTAAAGAGAGGTTGGATTGGACCTGCGGCTCAAACACCTAGAGAGGTGGTAGATAACTCTTATGATATGGCCCTCATCCTGCACTTTGCCAATGCTGCAGATCAGGATACCTATCAAACGCATCCTACTCATTTGGAGTTTATTGACAAATCAGCCCATGTGTGGGAGAGAGTACAGGTGTATGACACATTGGGAGAATAAAATAGAATAGCCATCCACACAAATCGGAAGTTGAGTCATCGGCTTCCGATTTTTTTCTGGGTAATACAAATGAAAAGTAGGTAAGAAACTGTTTAAAAACTATTTGATTCTTTTAAGCATAAGCCTAGTCATAGCCAGTGTAATCATGGTTTCTGATGTCTGAGGGAGGAATTCAAAGTCTTTGGCCAGTCTTCTGTAGGATTCAAACCAAGCAAAGGTTCTTTCGACTACCCATCTTTTCGTCAGGGGTTTGAAGCCTTCCCAAGGTCTTTTTCTTTGCACAATCTCAATGATCCATCCCAAGCGTATTTTGACCTTTTCACCTAATGGCCCTTGATAGCCTCCATCCGCCCATATTTTTCTGAGTCTTGGGAATCTGCCTCTCAATTTTTCTAAGACCTCAAATCCTGCTTTAATATCATGAATATTGGCTGGATGTACATGGACACAAAGTAAGAGTCCCAGGGAATCAACCACCAGATGTCGTTTTCGCCCTTTGACTTTTTTGCCTCCATCTATGCCTCTGAGACCGCCCCTGCGACTAGTCTTTACTGACTGAGAATCAATCGATCCAACACTAGGACTTGGATGACGACCTGCCCGTTTACGCACTTCTGTACCTCCCCCAAAAAGTGAGACAGATTAGTTAAGCACAAAGTTGATAAAAATGTTGTCCAAACTCATGTGGTGTCATATACCCTAAGGTTGAATAGGTTCTTTGTCTGTTATACCAAATTTCAATAAAGTAGAAGAGTTCCCTTTTGGCAGTTTGCTTATCTACAAATCGAGTATGATATACAAGTTCTTTCTTAAGGATATTAAAGAAGTTTTCAGCTAGGGCATTATCCCAACAGTTAGCCTTCCTACTCATACTTTGGATGACTTCTTGAGGGAGGATATCTCTAAAGGCTTTGGCCGCATATTGAATCCCTCTGTCAGAATGAAAAATCAATCCTTCTTCCACTTCCCGATTAGTACAGGCCATCTTAAATGCTGGTAAAGTAGTTTCCTCAGTAGAAAGTCCTTCACTTAAGGCCCAACCGATAATTTTCCGATCAAACAGGTCCATGATAATAGTCAGGTAAAGCCATCCTTCTTCAGTAGGGATATAACTGATATCAGATACCCATACCTTTGCAGGAGCTGAAGGACTAAAATCTCTATCAAGCACATTCTCACAAATAGGGTGATCATGAGTGGAATCTGTGCTACAGGCCCTGAAGACCTTCCTATGGACAATAGACTTAATACCAGCCACTTGCATTAATCTGGCTACACGATTTACAGAGACCTTGTAGCCCCGTTTAAAGAGTTGGTCATGGATCTTGGGAGAGCCATATCTTCCCTTACTTTGTTCATAGATCTCGCGAATCAGGGATAGTAACTCTTCATTCTCTAAGGCCCTGGCTGATTTACCAGCTCTTAGCCATCTATAGTACCCACTACGGCATACCTGAAAGACCCTACACATCCTCTCAATACCAAATGCTTGCTTATGTGCCTTCATGAATTCATAGACTTGGTACCTCCCTTGGAGAAGATGCTGACTGCCTTTTTTAGGATCTCTGCCTCTAATTGGGCCTCACGGAGGGCTTTCTTCAGTCGTAAAATCTCTCGCTCTTGATCACTCAAATGGGCATTGCCTTTACCAGGAAAACGATTCTGGGGATCAGCTTCGAATTCTCGACGCCAGCGGTTGAGTGTACTGCTGGCAACATCCAGTTCCCTGGATACTTCAGCACAGCTTTTTCCTGACACTAACAATTCGACTGCCATCTCTTTGAAGGCTTTGTCGTAGGTTTTTCTTCGCTTTTTCATTCTCAGTAAGTTAATAGCTTAAGACTTAACTTACTGTCCACTTTTTTAGGGGAAGTGCACTTCCTCTCGCAAGGCTTCATGAATCAGTTCAATTAGCCCTTCTCTACTCCATTTCCCAAAATAGTAATACACCAACTGCCAGGGGGGTAAGTCATTTGGGAGCATACGCCATTGACAACCAGACTTCAGTTGATAGAAGATCGCATTGAAAAGCTGAACTAGACTGTATTTACGCTTCCTTACTAGCATTTTTTCATCTAGATGCTTTTCGATAAATTTCCA
>JBCDBC010000411.1:0-5307 GCA_039184535.1 Bacteroidota bacterium
AAAAATTTTTCGCCCCTACTGCTCAATGCCCCTCTCAGGAGGGTAATTTCCTCTGCACATAAATGAGAAGCTTCCTATATTGTAGGTAAGGACGACTACTTATAAGCCTGCTTATGCGTAACTACCTACCTCACGTCATTCTCGCTGTTTTGCTACATGGCATACTGTTGACTATTAGCGCACAGGAGAATACAGCTACTTCTCAGGATACGACCCTTACTGACACCACCTACCTGCCCGTCTATGAAAAGCCTGACAGTACATGGTGGAATGACAAAAAGATCTCCCCATACAGTGATACCCGTGCTCAAACTACCCTGACAGAGGAAAACTTCCTTCAAGGGAACAGGTATAACCCCTTCTCCCTCCTCCAAGGTATGGTGCCTGGCTTAATGATTTCCCGACCGGGTTCAGGCCCTAATGATGGCTTTGATCTTAGGCTGAGAGGCTACAACAGCTTTGGTAATAGTCGAACGACTCCTCTCATCGTGATTAATGGTATTCCAGAAGCGGATATCCTTAACCTGGACCCACTAGATATAGCTTCTATTCAGGTCCTAAGGGATGTAGGTAGCTCCGCTAAATATGGACTAAGAGGGAGTCAAGGGGTGATTGAAGTCCGCACACACCTACCTGATTCTGGTGCCACCAAAGTCCGCTATCAAGCTTACCTAAGTTCAGAGAATAATGTCCGCAAGCTGGAATCTCTGACTGCAGATGAGTTTAGAGGGACCTTCGGTACTGACTTTGGAGATGATACTGACTGGGTATCAGAAATAACACGAAATGCCCTTAGCCAGGCGCATCACCTGTCAGTAAGTCATCAGTTTAAGCAAACCAGCCTAAATGTGGCCTTGCATCATAGGGATGTAGAAGGAATCATCAACACCTCTGGCTATACCCAATCTGGTGGAAGGCTCAGCATAACTCAACGGGCACTCAAGGATAAGCTACAGCTTAGGATGAACATGGCTATCAGCCAAAGAGACGGTCAGGCGGCTAATCCGCAAGTTTACAAATATGCCCTCATTGCCAATCCAACAGCACCCGTATTTGACGAAAATCAGTCTGTTTTTGGAGGATATTTTCAGGAGATCATTTTTGACTCCTATAATCCCGTAGCCTTGCTGGATCAGCAAGAGCGGATACAAGATAGGGCCAGCTTGACTGGAAATGTTAGTGCCTCTTATGAAATTTTTGAAGGCTTATCTGCCCATGCTACTGCTGGTGCGGAGAGAATCAATGCCTCCAGCCGAAGCTACTTCAGCAAAAATGACTTTCAGGTGGGAGAATTGAGAAATGGACTGGCTAGCCGACAAAACCAGGAAGTCCAAATGGAATACCTCCAAGCCTATGGAACTTATGAAAAGACCTTTTCCAGTCTGGACCTATCCCTTAGTGTAGGCTACTCCTGGCAGCAGTTTACCAACCAAAGCCTACTTGTCAGTGGAGGAGATTTTCTGACAGATGAATTTAGCTTTGATAATTTTGGTGCCGCCCTGGATTTCGCTAACGGCCTAGGGACCATAGAAAGTGGAAACTTCAGACGAGAATTAGCAGCCTACTGGGGAGAGGCTAGCATCAGCTTGAAGAATAAGCTTTTCCTGAATGCCAACTACCGCCGGGAAGGTTCCTCCACCTTTTCTCCTGACAACAAATGGGGCAATTACTATGGCGTAAACCTGGGCGTAGATCTGACCCAGCAGATTCCTTTTCTATGGGTTACGCACTTCAAGCCCAGAATTAGCTTTGGGAGGGTAGGAAATGCACCTCAAATAGCCGGCTTAAGTTCTTCCATCCTAAGTCCTGTGGGGGTCTTCTTCTTTAATGGAGACTTTGTTCCTGGCTTTGGGCTAGTAAGGTCCAGTAATCCTGAGTTGAAGGCAGAGGAAACCACAGAATTCAACTTGGGAGTGGATTTCTCCCTATTCCAAAACCGCATTCATGGAAGTCTGGACATCTACAGCAGAAATACGGATGGGATAATTCTACAAACCCCTACCACTACCCAAAGTCCTGGTGGTTTCGCTAATCTGGCGAGCACAAGCATGAGGGGATGGGACCTCTGTCTACAGGGCTGGGTCATGCAAAAGAGAGACTTCCACTGGCAGGCTAACCTCATCCTATCCGGTTATGGAGACAATCTCCTGGAGTCCTTAGGCCCTGATAACGGCGGCCGCGTCCTCACCGCGAATCCGGGTGCGCCTGGGGTAGGTAGTGCACCCATGGTCCTACTGGAGGAAGGGGCACCACTGGGTCAGCTCTATGGTTTTGCCTTTGAGGAGATCACCACCAATGGTCAATGGCAGTACCAGGACCTGAACGGAGATGGGCGAACAGACTTCTTTGATCAGGGAGTAGTAGGAGATGCCTTCCCTTCCTTTACCTGGAGCTTGGTGCAGCAGCTCAAGTGGAAACAGCTAGACATGCAGTTTATGTTCCGAGCAGCACACGGACATGACCTTTACCATTTATATCGCTTCTTCTATGAGAATCCCGCCACCACCAGAAATTATAACCGCATCAATACGGAACTTTATCTATCTAACCTGGATGACTTCCCCAGAGGTGTAAACAGCTATTACCTGGAAGATGCTTCCTATGTGAGAATGGAATACCTCACGCTAGGGTACAGCCTAAAACAGAAAGCTCTTCCTGCCTTCTCACACTTACGAGCCTATATCACTTTACAAAACCTCTTTACCTTTACTGGCTATACAGGTGATAATCCCGAAGTACGTCTGACAGATCCCTTTGGAGGATTTGGTGTGGTATCTCCCGGCATTGATAGGAGAGGAACTTATCCTTTGAGTAGGGGGATTATGGTGGGATTGGATGTGGGGCTTTAGAAGGACAGGAGTCCTTAACCAGTTTTGTTCCAGACTGGAGTCTCGAACAAGCGCAGCTGAAGGACCATGCGGTATCTAGCGTGGCTTATATATCACATTTTGGACAGCAGGGCATCCTTTTTCTCAAGGGGATGTGTGCTTGTGTAAAGGGGTTTCAGTGGCGCGTGAGATCCCAGGTCTAAGTGCCGTTGCTCTATGGAAAGGTATGTATGGGTGGCTGGGCGAAAAATGTTTCGCCCTTACTGTTAGGTGGTAATAAACTACCCTGGACTCATACCCCTTTTTCCTGTCATCTCGCAGGGCTAGTGAGAGGATTTGTCGGGTCATGAGGTATCTAGCGGGACTTATATATCGCAATAGGACAGCAGTGCATCCCTTTTCTAAAGGGGATACGGGAAGGGGTTCAAGTGTTTCGCTAGATCCCGTTTGACCCTGCAATCCTTGCGCAACTGCCCAACGGGATAACAGTTGTATGTGGTAGTGGCGAAACATATTTTGCCTGCGTTCCTGATGGAATCACCCTTACCCATCCGAGCGTACAACAAAAAAAAGCGAATGAATTCGCCGCTACGGATGTAGGGGTGAATTCATTCGCCCGTGAGGAAAGAGGAAGTGTTCCGTTAGGACAGTACTCCCAATGCTTCCTCTATATGTCTTCGGATGCGGATACCTGTATTTTGCCAGGTGTAGCGCTCCTTGCCTAGTTCGAAGCCTCTCTCGCCAAATTCCTGGCAGATACTGGTATCATTCAGGAGATAGATAAGTCGGTCTGCTAATGTATCGGCGTCATTTACGTCTACCATGAAGCCATTGTCGCCTTCACTTACGAAGTCTGGAATGGCGGCAATATTGGTAGCTACGATGGGAAGCTTATAGCTGAGTGCCTCACAGAACACTATCCCAAATGGTTCGAGCGTAGTGGGTAGGCAGAAGATGGCCGCTTTTTCATAATAGCTTCCTACTTCTGTCTTGGGGATGCGTCCTACTATGTTTACGTTGGGATGATCGAGTTCCGGACTGGTGCCTACTACCGTCAGTTTAGCATCTGGATGCGCCTGTACCACCTTCTCAAAGGCTTTGGCTAAGGCGGGTCCGCCCTTTCTCTCCCAGTCTACCCCTACGAAGAGGATATCTTTGCTTTTGTATTGCGCTGGATTGGTAGGCTTGTCTCCTTCCGGCATTACATTGTTGCCGGCAAACACACAGGCTACCTGCTCTGGCTTACAATCATACTGCTCTATCATGGAACGCTGGATGTGCGTACTCATGGTAAAGTTGATGGTCGCGTTCTGATACACTTCTTTCTCCAGCTCTCTCCACTCAAAAGAGAATAGGTCTTTCTCCGTAAAACCCGGATAGGTCAGGTTGACCAGGTGAGTATGGTCTGTATATAGGAAATGTGGTGTGCCCGGCACACTACAGTCAAATAATGACTGTGTCTGGAAGGTAAAGAGGTAGTTCTGTCCTTCCAGCTTTTTACGTATGCCCTTTCTCACCTTGTGAAACAAATAAGGCGTACGGGTAATACTTTTCTTTAGCTTCTTTTTTCCTGCCAACAGATCTCCGCCGTAATCTTTGACCGTCATCAGCATATTCACCGGATCTGTCTTGGAGGTGATGTCATCCCAGATGTCTATCACATCTATTTGAACATTTGGGAACTGGGACCTAAGAATGTCGAGCACAGAGTCGTTGATGTGGGAAAAACTCCCTAGCTTGATAAACGCTATTTTAGGCTGCATAGGTGTTTATACAAATGCTGTTAGAGGTCTATACTAAATCCGGAGAAGCTATTTTGGCAGTTGACTCATATAGTTCTGCGTAACGCTCTGCTACGGCCATTCTATCGTACTGCTTGGAGATACGTAGCTTGGCTCTGGCAGCCTTGTTGGCCATTTCTTCTCTGTTGGCTTGTGCCCAGGTAAATTTCTCTGCCAGGTCATCAGCATCTTTATTGGTGAAGTACAGCACTTCATCCTCATCGAATACGGCTGTATTCTCAGGAATATCACTACAGATTACAGGTGTTCCTACAGACGCTACTTCCAATAGCATGATGGACATCCCTTCTGTTTCTGATGGGAAGAAGAAGAACTCTGACTGATCTACCAGTGCCAGTAGGGCTTCCTTAGAATCTACATATCCAATGAAATGTACATTCATGCCCTTAGACATCTCTTCTAATTGTTTAGAGTATGCAGGTAGCTGAGTCATATCTCCCGCTATCACTACGTTCCCTTGGTAGTTTACCTTTTTGAGGGCCTTCAGCATATGATGGCATCCCTTGGTACCCATAATTCTTCTGGCTGCGAAGAATACAAATGGGCCATTCACACTATTTTTTTCCAGGAATTGGCTGGCTCTATCTATATCCAGTTGAACTTCGGTATCTACCCCATTTGGGATGAACATCACCTCACGACCGTATTTCTCTTCGTAGAAGTCTGCCAATGGCTTG
>JBCDBC010000412.1:0-5305 GCA_039184535.1 Bacteroidota bacterium
GAACGTGTCCCGTTCGTCTAGCGGTTAGGACTCCAGATTTTCATTCTGGCAACAGGGGTTCGATTCCCCTACGGGATGCAAGAATATTTCGCAAATCCCTGGCTTTCAGTAAGTTAGGGATTTTTCTTTTTATGAGGGGGACAGTCTGGGAGACACATTCTGAGCATAAACAGTCAGGTTAAAAATTTAACCTTTTTTTTCTACAAGCCCCTTACCCAATCCTTAGAAAAGAATTTATTCACCTCCTTTTCACATATTCCCATAAGAATATTCCCAAACAGAAGTCTATAGATTTTCGTATTTTGATAAAAATAAGGAGAAATGACTGCCATTCAGCTGTATAATCAAATCCAGAAGCTTCCCGAAGAAATGCAGGAGAAGGTAGCTCAGTATGTAGAGTCCCTACTGGACCAACATGTAAAAGATGAAACATCAGGTAAAAAAAGAATGACTCCTGGCCTGGCCAAAGGCATGATCATTATGAAAGACAACTTTGATGATCCTATTGAAGGCTTTGAACCTTATATGTAATGAAAGTATTATGGGATACTCACGCTGTTATATGGTACATTATAGGAAATGATAAACTTCCAGAAAGTTTAAGGGAACAAATCGAATCCCCCTTATACACCAATTATGTCAGCGTAGCTACTTACTGGGAAATAAGTATTAAGAGTTCTCTTAGTAGACTAAAATTTGAATATCCCTTAGAGCAAATTTTTGAAATCATTTCTGAATCTGGTTTCCTAACCCTAGAAATTAGTCTCTCTCATCTTTTGAGGAGCACCACACTTGCGTTTTACCACAAAGATCCATTCGATAGACTCCTCATTGGACAGGCCTTAGAAGAGAATATGACGATCGTTAGTAAAGACAGACAGTTTACGCAGTACGAAGGACTAAATATCTTGTGGGGCTAATCAAGCTTCAACGGGATTGAAGGGAAATCACCCAAGGACCTGCTCATATTCCATTTCTGTCAATTCCACTTTATAGATTTCCTTCTTCAACATAAGGGAAAATAGCCTTTACATAGTGAGTTAACTCTCATACAAAAGAAAGAGGACTGCCTTTTGAGACAGCCCCTTTTCTTATTTTATGCTTTTGATGTAAAAGCGAGCCATACTTATTTATACGTATCCAACATCTGCTGCTGCTCCTTTATCGCTTCTACAAACTCTCCTTTTAGTCTGTTCACAAGCTCTGCTACGGGAATGGAGTCCTGTACTGTAGCTACGCCTTGCCCGGCCGACCAAATGGTCTTCCATGCTTTGGCCTCTGCCTGAGCAGCGTCCAGCTCCTTCCCAAAGTCTATCTTGGCCTTTTTATCCCACATGTCTCTTGTGATGCCCATGGCTTCCAGGCTGGGACGAAGGAAATTGGCATTTACGCCTGAAACTACGGCTGTGTAGACTATGTCCTGGGTGCCGGATTCAATGATCATATTTCTATAGCCTTCATCAGCCTTACTTTCATCTACATTGATGAAGCGCGTACCCATATAAGCCAGGTCTGCTCCTATCTGCATGGCAGAAGCAATGTCCCTACCATTACTTAGGCACCCACTTAGGAGGATGGTTCCGTCAAACATGCTACGTACTTCCTGCACAAAAGGCATAGGGTGTAAGGTACCTGCATGACCACCAGCTCCGGCAGCTACACATATAAGCCCGTCCACTCCAGCATCTGCCGCTTTAGCCGCATGTCTCAGGTTGATCACATCATGGAAAACTAACCCCCCATAACTATGGACAGCATCTATCACTTTAGAAACTGCTCCCAATGAGGTGATGATGATGGGCACCTTGTGCTTAATACAGATTTCCAGATCCGCTTCCAGACGAGGATTGGTTTTATGGACAATGAGGTTTACTCCATAAGGGGCAGCAGGCTTACCATTCGCTTGGGTATATCCGTCCAGGGCAGTTTCTATTTCTGTCAACCACTGATCAAAACCTTCTGTAGTCCTATGGTTAAGAGCCGGAAAAGTCCCTACTACTCCACTCTTACAGGTTTCTATCACCAGCTTAGGTCCGGAAATTAAAAACATGGGGGCCGCTACAGCCGGTAGCGACAGCTGGTTCATAAAAGGATGCTTATTGGTCATAACTTCGGGGGTGATTTTATATCTGACTGATATTGATTCATTACAATTAGAGAAACTCATTTACCTACAGAATAGCGCTTACTATCTGCGGACTAACTTTTGATTTCCCTTGATGTCGGTCAGTTTTTCCCCTCTTGTGGTTTGGGGTATGGGGATTCCCTTCTGCATAATACTAACTTATTGAGAAGAAAATTCCCAATTTATTTTTTTCCTGCCTGCCTACTATTAATTTTCTCTTAGCACCTTCAAAAATCCCAACCCCTATGATTAAGCATCTCTTTAAGCTTGCCCGGAAGAATGTACTCAAGCATAAATACTACTCCTTCATCAATGTATTAGGACTCACTTGCGGGATGCTTTCAGCTTTGATCATAGCTAAGTATGTAGGCTACTCCCTCCAGTTTGATAAGTTCCATGTAGAGAAAGACAGGATTTTTGCGATCAGTCAGGAAGAATCTATAGAGGGAGCCCCACCCAAAAGCAATAAGGCTACTTACTGGGGTATAGGAGAACTTCTACATGAGTATCCTGAGGTAAGTAAGCTCACCAGGTATAGCCAGCATGTGGAGGCCCTTGTGATCAAACAGGATGAGAATACCAGAAATATTTCCGGACTTGAGAATCGCATATTCACAACTGATTCTTCTTTCCTGAGAATATTCAGCTTCCCCCTCCTTCATGGAAGTGCTGAAACGGCCTTATCTGACCTCAATTCCATGGTGCTCACGGAGTCTGCTGCCAAAAAATATTTTGGGAATACCATTCCACTAGGAAAGACCCTTAGCATCAGGGTTCCCTGGGGACCTGAAAGAGTGTATGAAATCACGGGGGTGATGAAAGACATCCCTATGCTCTCCAAGTTCAAGTGTGAGTTTCTCATCACGAATGAGTACAGCATTAGTGCGAAAGAATCCTGGGATGTACCTGCTTATGGTACGTTTGTCCTCCTGAAAGAGGGAACAGCAGCTAGCGAGCTAACTCAAAAACTAGCCAATTCTCCTCAACTTAGCGCCACAACTAAAGACATTTCCCTCTCTCTAACATCCATCACTAGCGACCAACTCTCTACTACCCAGTATTTACTGGTAGCAGTAGGGATATTTGTAGTTCTTATTTGCTGGATCAACTATATCAACCAAGTCATTGCTCAATCCTATTGGCGGATCAAGGAGATCGGTATGCAAAGAGTACTTGGGGCTACCCGCTCGCATTTACGGGCACAGTTCATAGTAGAGTCCACTCTTATCTGTATGATTTCCATGATACTGGTGGTGGGGATGTACTTAGGGCTGGAACCTGCCCTACAAACGCTCACAAATAACCACCTGCTCCCTCTGTTTGGAGATCCAACCCTTATCAACCTCCTCTTCCTTGTAACCTTCATTCTGGGATTAACTATAGCCGCTATTATTCCCATGGCCATTCTCTTCTCCGCTAACTTTGGGAAGGCATTACGAGCAGGAGACAGCGCAAAGATTGGAGGAGTCAGCCTGAGAAAAGCCCTGGTTATCGTTCAGTTTTCCATTTCCACCATCCTAATCATCGGCATATTTGTGGTGAATGGCCAACTAGATTACCTGAACACTAAGGACAAGGGTATAAATATGGAAAGCGTCCTCATAGTAAAATCTCCCATAGCTAAAGCTGACCGATGGGATGCCAAGCGGAAAAAGCTAAAACTCTTTAAGGAGCAGTGTGCGGCCCTCCCCTTTGTTACGGAAGTAGCCTCCTCTACCACCGTGCCCAGTGAGGAATACCGACATGAAACCTTCCTGAGTATAAAGGGCAGTAATGACAGTTTGCTGGTGCACCAAAACGGGGTAGATGACCACTTTTTCCAACTATACGCTGCCGATTTCCTGGCGGGGAAGGACTTCATTTCCTCTGCCATCTGGAAGAACAGAAAGAGTATCATTCTTAATGAATCCGCTGCTAAAAGCTTAGGCATACATAATTTTGAAGAGGCCATAGATACAGAAATCGTAGACCATGAATCTGATCAAGCCTATAAACTGGTCGGTATAGTGAAGGACTACCACAAAACGCCTTTGAAGTATGAGTTGGAACCCATGGCCTTCAAGTACAATGATGCCAGAGGCCATATCTCCCTCAAAATCAACCATGCAGGCCTGGATGAAGCAGGCATACAGGAAAAACTGACAGCTATTAAGCAAATTTGGGAGCCCCTCTATCAGGAGGCTTACTTTGACTCCTTTTTTCTGGACAAAAGATTTGAGTCCCAAAATCTAGAGGACCAATACTTTGGGAAACTCTTTGGCTACTTCACCATACTATCCATCATCATTTCCTGCATAGGCTTATTCGGCATTTCTCTACTGATCTCCATGAAAAGACAGCGGGAGGTAAGTGTGAGGAAAGTATTTGGGGCTTCTGTTGTAGATATTCTGCTGGTTTTCCTGAAGAACTATATGGGCGTGCTCATAACCTCAGTCCTCATAGGCTCCCTGCTGGGATTCTTTCTTATGAATATGTGGTTGGAAGATTACGCCTATCGAATAGGCATAGGCTTTGGGCTTATCTCGAAAGCGCTTCCCTCTCTTATTCTCATATTCCTGTTCACCATCTCTTATCACACCATCAAATCTGCCCTGGCTAACCCGGTGGCTAATTTGAGGGGGTAGTAATGGGTCCCTTCTGAGTGTGTTTATATAATCAAGGAAAGAGTAAATGATCAACAGACTGGGATATTGTATGACTCCCTTCAGGGTCAATATCATTACATACTGGAACTATCATAGTGCAATCTCTTAGAGATTGAAGGATTAGAACCTTGAAGAGGCTCCATTATTTAGCCATAGTTTTTGTTAAGGAATGATCTCGAGAGGATCACACTAGCCAAAAGGTCTTTTTTACGGATCACCTACCTATGAGGGAATAAAACCGACAGATTTTCCCCAATCCATATAGGTGAAAGGTCTGTACTCTTTGGTTCCGGCAGGTAGGCATCCTGTTCCTTCTACCACCCGATTCATAAAATTGAACAGCGCCACTACTAAAATAGCATCGTACAGAGCACGTTCACTCCAGCCGGCATGATATACTTTCTCTGCATCGGAGGGAGTTACCTTAGCTGGTTCCAAGGTGAGTTTCTTTGCGTACTTCAGGATGGGTTTAAGCTTATCATCTACAGGGGCAGAATCTACATCTTTCAATAGCTCTTCAAACACAGCCTCATCC
>JBCDBC010000413.1:0-5303 GCA_039184535.1 Bacteroidota bacterium
AAAATCTTAACTAACGTTTAGTGCCCTCCTGGAATCAGGAGGGCTTTTTTTAGCTCAAAATATCTATTTATATTTATGCATAAATAAATTTCAGTCCACAAGACTATATACAACCAGGATGAATAGTAAGTTTTTACTACTCTTATTCTTTTCTTGCCTTTCTTTACAAAACTTAGTTTCTCAGGAAGAGACGCTTTCTGCTGAAGAAATCTTAAAAAAAACCTTCGAGCTAAATGAAAAGCATTACATCCTGGATAAACCATTCTCACTTGATATGAAATTTGAAGGAAAGACTACAGGATATGATATGCCATATCATATTGAGGGAGAAGGTGCATTTATTTATAAAAAGGGATACAAAAACTTAGCCCACCCCCTAGTTAAGCATTACAGAAATTTGAATGGGGAAAACCCTGATGAGCGTTTAACCTTTAATAGGTATGATGATTATAGAGTTTGGGCAGGTAGTGTGTTTGAGGATCAAATAGAAACACCCTGCAAATCTTCTGATGGGAAATGTTGGCAAAGAAACGTCCAAGCTGAATTCTTAGGGGAGAATGTCTTTAAAAATAGAGATGTATATCTAGTCAAGGTTACCCTTCTACAACCTAAAAGGCATATGCTAGATGGAGTTTTTACGGGGAATATAACCCACTATGAAGCAGAGTATACCATAGATAAAGAGAAGTGGGTTATTCTCAAGAAAAAATCCAAAATGAGTAGTTCACACGTCTGGAATCTGGATAAGATTGGTACTTGTATTGAAGAAGAATGTAAAGGAGACATGGTTATCCATACAAAAGCTGAGCTTGAGAAATCTTATGCGCCTCAAAATGGCAAGTATTTTCTCTCAGAAGTAAACTTTACTTATCAGACCCAAAATTTTCACGAAAAATCTAATGAATGGAAACCCGCTGTGGTAACTAAGCATGAGTTTGTTGTGACCGGAGTGAGTTTCCAGGAAAAATTTAAAAACCCTACTCCTAAGTTAGGCCTATATGGTCTCATGTGGAGGGATCAGGCACCCTATGATGCTTCTCACTGGAAAGAAAATAGCAGCAGATAAGCTCAACCTTTAGATACAAAAAGTTAGCCCGGCTTGAATAACCAGGCTTTCTTTTATCGTAATCTTATGCTTTCCTTCAGATCCTGTATCTTTTCTAGCACTTCTGCCCTGGAGAGGTCCCTGAATCGTGGAGGAAGTAACTCTTTGGAGGTACACTCTAGCACAGCAGAGTAGTTCATGAGTTCTATCTCCTCCGGATAAGTAGGGGGAAGGAAGTCATTAAATACCTGTGCTATCAGATCAAAGTTTACCTTATCCAGTCCCAGACTAGCCGCCTTAAACTTGGCACGAGTCAAGGCAGCTTCCATATCCGCACCAGAACGTACAGGAAGATCCTCAAAAAACTCTTCATCAAACTCATCCATCTCCAGATAATCTATACCTGTCTTCTTCATCATCACTTCCAGAAGTTCCTTTTTTTCATCCAGGGATTCCGGATAGAAAAGCCCAATGTGTTCTTCCGCACGGCCCTGCCTCTTAAAGTCCACTGGCATAAGGTCTGGTCTTGCTGTTACCAGGAACCAGATCACCTTCCCTCGGTTCTCAGTATTACTCATGAAGGTGGCTATCATGGAGAAGATCCGCTGGCTTACCCCACTATCTCCACCACCACTTCTATTCCCCAGATAAGCATCTGCCTCGTCTATCATCACTGCTACGGGTGACATAGCCTTGAGGATTTTTAACACCTTTTGAAGGTTGCCTTCTGACTGACCCACATACTGTCCACGGAAATTCTTGAGAATCACCATAGGTACGCCTATATCATTCGTAAAAGTGGTAATCATAAAAGTCTTACCAGTACCCACAGGTCCTGCTACCAGGTATCCCATAGGCATCACATCATGACGACCTGCCTTCAGAGCTCTGGCGGCATCCAGCAGATGCTTCTTCGCCTGCTTATGTCCGGCTACGTCTTTCAAGCTAAACTTAGAGGTAACAAACTCAAGCATACCCCCTGCCTCAGACTCTATCATCTCCTTCTTCTTCTGAGTAAGTTCTTTATTGGTAAAGGTAAGCTGATTCTGGATCACCTCTGCCATCAATATCTTCAGGTGTACGATCCCTAGACCTGCTGTATTTCGCGCCAGGATCCCAGCTTCCATCTCAAAGAGTTTTTCCCCATCAGGATTCTCTTTTAAGAATTGTTCGATGAATTGCAGTCGCTCATTCTCATCCGGGTAAGGAATATTTACCTCGAAAGTATAGGGATTTCGAATATATTGAGGATTCAGGTCGGTGATATTTTCTGTTTGTATCACTACTGTCATATCCGCCTGAAGGAATTTATCTTCTCTAGCCCATTTCTGGAGAAAGACCAGCAGCATTCTCTCTTCCTTAGAGTTCCCAGCCTGAGGGATAATTGTCTCTGCATATTCAACCACAAAAGCGATAGACTTAGGCTTGCTAATTCGGCTTTTGAGGTGCTTCAGCAGCTTAGAAATGTCCTGCTTAGACTGCTTCTTCCCTTTCTCTCCACTCTGGTCTATATAACTCATCAAATCAGGAATGGTCTTCTGCATGAAGCGCTGCACTATGTCCATTTCCTCTTCCTCATCCGTAGCCTGGGTAGTTTCACCTGCTTCCTTCTTGAGTCTTCTTTCCAGATAGCTGATGAGAAACTGCAAAAATTCCTGATTGATACAGAGGTTGAAGTAGGTATCCAGCACCAGAAAGGCTCTGGCGGGTTCACGAGATAGGTCTGAGAAATTATTCCCCGTCAGCTCATCAAACATCTTCAAGGTAGAGACAAAATCCTGGCGCATGAGTCCTTCGCCACCAAAAATTCTGTCATCCTTAAACCTGATCCCTGCTGCTCTATCATAGTAAACAACTATATCTCTCTTCCCAAACATCTCCTGATTATAGAATTCTCTCAGGCGAACGTAATGGGGTTCTCCTTCCCTGCTTACCCTTACATAGTCATTGATGTTGCCGTGGATGACAAACTGAGAAACGTTTTGAGAGAGGTATTTTCTTTTGATTTCATGTGCCCACTGTGGCACTTCTGTTACTGATTTTTTCTTTGCTTCAGTAGCCATATATAAAGTTGAGAATTATGCTTGTTTATGTGTATAGACGAACGAGCGTCCAAGGTATGCTGTAGGAGAATAAATTACTAAGACCTAATTGAATATCATAGCTCCGGACCTGAATCCGGAGTTATGTATAAGAATATTCTTTAACCAGGAATGACATCTCTGTCTAGCTGAATACTTACCGTCTCTCCTTCTGACTTAGCCATTACGGCAGTTAAGGTAAGGTCACCAATCACATTGATTGTGGTACGACACATATCCAGAATTCTGTCAAGACCAAAGATAAGAGCCAATCCACTTTCAGGAATGCCCAGAGTTCCCAGCACAAGTGCCAGCGTAATCATCCCTGCTCCTGGTACACCCGCAGCTCCTACTGATGCCAGGGTAGCCGTCAGCACGATGGTGATCTGTTGGGTAAATCCTAGTTCTATCCCAAACACCTGCGCGATGAAAATAGCTGCCACTGCCTGATACAAGGCAGTTCCATCCATATTGATAGTAGCTCCCAATGGAAGTACAAAACTACTTACCTCTTTAGAAACACCCAGATTATTTTCTGCCACATTCATACTGATTGGGAGTGCTGCTGAACTGGAGCTAGTACTGAATGCCATAACTACAGACTCCTTAATAGCCTGTAGGAACAGTAATGGACTGG
Organism: Bacteroidota bacterium; assembly: GCA_039184535.1. Taxonomy (GTDB): domain Bacteria; phylum Bacteroidota; class Bacteroidia; order J057; family J057; genus JBCBKZ01. The sequence goes on from JBCDBC010000413.1 coordinate 3,764, forward strand.
TCTTTACATAAAAGAAGATGAAAGAGAAATGAGTGATGATGACATGTAGTAATAACCCTACCACTACCACCAGACCATACTTGATGAGGAGTAGTAAGATGTCCAGCCCCATGGTAGCTACTACATTCAGCATCAAGGCAAATACCCCATAGGGTGCTGTTTCCATGGCTATTTCCACCATCTTAATAATGGCGTCATTTAAGCCATCAAAGGCTTTTATGAGTGGGACTGATTTTGCTGTAGGAATCATGGTTATGGTAATCCCCAGAAAGAGAGCGAAAAATATCACCCCTAGCATATCTCCACTTGCCAGAGAGGCAAATGGATTAGTAGGAACCAGTCTTATGAGGAGGTCAAATATCTTTTCTACCTCACTTTTTCCAGCCATATCCGAAGCACCGGCAGCTTTGGATGCAGCGGCATCCTCATACTGCTCCATGAGGGCTACCTTCTTCTCTTCAGGCATTCCCAGACCCGGCTGCCCTATGTTCACCACCACTATCCCTATCATACAGGCTACAGCTGTGGTCATCAGGAAAAAGCCAAAGGCCTTTAAGCCCATCTTCCCTACTTTGCGGATATCACCCAGGCTGGCTGCCCCTAATATCAATGAAACCAAAACCAGTGGGACAACCAGCATTTTTACCAGTCTGATAAAAATGGTTCCAATAGGATCTGTGTAAACAACTAAGTGTTGGAGGCCAAACTGATTGAAGATTACTCCTACTATGATGCCGATCAGCATCCCCAGAAGTATTTTGGTATACAGTTTCATATGATGGTAATAGATTAGGGGTACAAGGATGTGTGATTCTCAGGAGAATATCAGATGGATATCTCACCATTCAGATTCTCTCTACAACAAAAAAAGTACTTTCAAGATATAAGGATTTTCAGTTATATGGAAATATGCCTATTTACTGGCCCCTTTTTCCATTTGGCTAATCTGAGAGGAACAAGTATATTACTGCCCCTGATAGTACTTTCATCTCACAAATGGATCTCAAAGAAGCTCAATTAACCGACTTCAACGTTACTGCTCGACATCCATGGGAACTTGCCCGTCTACGTGCTGTAGAAAAGCTGTTGGAAACCTATCTTACCCCCTTAACAAAGAAGCAGGTCAAGGTGCTTGATATAGGATGTGGAGATACATGGGTTATAGAGCAGCTTACTGCGACCTTGCCTGAAGCTCGTTTCCATGCGGTAGACATTGCCTTTACAGAAGAGGTACTTTCTCATATCAATGCTAAATACTCCTCTTCCAGAAAGCCTATACGGGCTTTCCGTTCCATGGCTGAGAGTCTTGAGGCAGATACAGGGCAAGTAGATCTAATTCTCCTACTGGATGTAATTGAGCACATAGAGGATGACATCAGCTTCCTGAAAACCCTGCATGAGCATCCAGGTGTGAATGAACATACACGCATTCTCATCACTGTACCGGCTTATCAGTCTTTGTTCTGTTCGCATGATGTATTTCTGGAACACTACAGAAGATATAATAATGATATGCTTTCTGACCATGTAAAAGCAGGCG
>JBCDBC010000414.1:0-5296 GCA_039184535.1 Bacteroidota bacterium
AAACCATTATGGACCCTGAGAGGTTATCTTGTTCAATAACTTCCTTCCATTCAGGATGCTCAATGACGGTATTTTTACAAGCTGAGAGAAAGGAAATACCCACAATCAGCAGAAAGAATTGGAAAAAAAGGCGTATCATCAAATTATTGGATTGATCAAAGTCTGGTAACAGTATGCGAAGGTAGAAAATCTATCTTCATTTGTCGAAATAAGCGGAGTTTATGTATCTTTTCATCGCAATTTTCGAACTACTACTATAGGACTACTAAATCGATTGCATAAATAATGTTTTTTTCAAGGACTGTCCTTTGTTTACTATTCCTTAGCTTCTTTCTGAGTTCCTTTGCTCAGGGAGAGACTCCTCTCTTTGCATCGGATGAAGTGCTTGAACTTCAAATACATACTGATATTCCCGCCATTCAGGGAGATCGGAGAGGCAAAGAACTCTACAGGAATGCTACGCTAAAATGTTCTAAAGAAATATCTATCCCTGTGGAAGTGAAGGTGAGAGGGAATTTCCGTAAGCGACCTGATATTTGTGATTTCCCACCCCTTAAGTTAAAATTACCTCTTTCGGAATCTCAGAAAACTCCTTTTGATGGCCAATCAAAACTTAAACTGGTTACTCATTGCCAGGGAGATGAATTAGTGCTGAAAGAATACCTTGCATACAAAACCCTCAATCTGCTAACTGAGAATAGCTTCAAAGTAAGACTAGTTAAGATAAAATATAAAGACCTCTCCAAGACAGAGAGTACGGAGTCCCACTATGGAATCATTCTGGAATCAGTAAAGCATATGGCGAAGAGAATGGGGGGAGAAGAGATAGAAAAAGTGAGATTAGCTCCTGAAGAAATCTCTGAGAAAGAAATGGCGCTTCTATGTCTATTTAACTACATGATAGGAAATACTGACTGGGATGTTACCTTGGAGAAAAACATAAAAATCGTGGGTTTTGATGAGCAGAAGGCGCCTATAGTAATACCATATGATTTTGATATGTCAGGTGCTGTGATGGCTCCTTATTCTGATAAATACATAGGCTCTGCCGAATCCAGAAGGAGATTTACTAATCTTGTGGTTTCAAGAGCGTCTATGGAAGCCGCTATATTCTACTTCAAAGAAAAGAAGTCAGAGATTTTTGAGTTGTACCAGTCCTTCTCTCCTCTCAAGAAAAAGGAAAGTGAGAAAATACTGGAATACTACACTAAATTCTTCCAATTAATTGAGAGTCCTGATCTGGTAGAAAGTAAGATCCTGAACTTACTTCCCGGAGAAGAGATTGGTAGATAAGACCTCCTTTAATTTTCTCCATATACTTGCATGGCAGGGGATAAGCATGTAGTTTTCTCAAAAGGAAGACTATGAATCTCTCGCCACTCCTATACCCTATGGTTATTGGGCTATTGCTACCCTTAGTAAGTAAAGCTCAGCAAAAATCCCCCTCCTTTTCACCTGTAAAAACAGCCATCATTGGACTAGTACATACGCATGTACATGGAATCCTGAATCCTGATAATCAGGAAGGGGTGGAAATTGTGGCTATTGTAGAGCCCAACCTCAGTCTGGCAGAGCAATATTCCGAGCAATACGGCTATAGCATGGAGATGGTATATCCAAGTATAGAAGAAATGCTGGTAGCCACTAAGCCAGAACTGGTTACTGCCTTTAACACCATTTTTGGTCACCTGGAAGTAGTGGAAAAATGTGCGCCTGAGGGAATCCATATTATGGTAGAAAAACCGCTGGCCATCAGCATGGAGCATGCAAGCAGGATGGCAGAACTGGCACGTAAGCATAATGTCCACTTACTTACTAATTATGAGACTACCTGGTATGGTAGTAATCATTTCGCCTATGAGGAAGCCATAGAGAAAGGAAAGATCGGAGAACTTAGGAAAATAGTGGTACATGATGGCCATCCTGGCCCTAAGGAAATAGGCTGTCCTCCAGAGTTTCTGGAATGGCTGTGTAAGCCTGAGTGGAATGGAGGAGGAGCCATTACAGATTTTGGCTGCTATGGAGCTAATCTTTCTACCTGGCTCATGCAGGGAGAAAAACCCCTGGAAGTCTTTGCGGTAACCCAACACTTCAAACCGGAAATCTACCCGGAGGTGGATGATGAAGCTACCATTGTGCTTACTTATCCTAAGACCCAGGCCATCATTCAAGCCTCTTGGAACTGGCCGGTAAACAGAAAGGACATGCATGTGTATGGCAAGACAGGGTACATTCATACCATAGATGGAAGCAGAACAAGGGTCAGATGGACAGAAAAAGAATCGGAAAAAGAAATCCAGGCCCCTGCAAGGCCATATCCCTACCATAATCCCTACACATATATGGCAGCAGTAGTCAGAGGGGAGGTAGATACGGCTAAATCATTGTCTTCTCTGGAGAACAACCTAGTGGTGGTAGAGATCTTAGATGCAGCCAGAGCTTCAGCCAGTAGCGGGAAGAGGGTAAGACTTCAGTAAGAAGTGGCTTTTTAGGGCTAAAGAGATGGATAGCTAGTTTGAATTTCCACTTTCACTACCGAAATTGGCGCGCTTCCTTATATTTGTCCCAAATTTAACGAGAGAAATAGGGGAGAAGGTAGACAATAAGAAGTTTCTTCAATACGAAAATTACTATGAGAAGAGTCGTAATTACAGGTCTAGGTGCACTTACACCCATTGGGAATAACTTAGAATCATACTGGACCAACTTACAAGCTGGAAAAAGTGGGGCTGGGCCTATTACCCAATTTGATTCTACACATTTCAGGACCAAGTTCGCCTGTGAGGTAAAAGACTACAATCCACTAGACCATTTTCACAGAAAAGAAGCTAGAAAGTTGGACAGGTTTGTACAGTATGCCCTGGTTGCTACTGATGAGGCTATGCAGGATTCCCAACTGTTATCGGATTCTCTGGATCATAATAGGGTAGGAGTAATCTGGTCTTCAGGTATAGGGGGCCTAAAGGTCTTTCAGGATGAGATAGAAAACTTTGCCTCTAATGATGGAGTGCCCAGATTTAATCCTTTCTTTATTCCGAAGATGATAGCCAATATGGCTTCAGGTCATATTTCTATCAAGTATGGATTTAGAGGGATTAGTTTCGCACCAGTTTCTGCCTGTGCATCTTCTACCCATGCGCTAATGGATGCTTTTAACTACATCAGACTGGGAAAAGCGGAAGCCATTATTACTGGTGGTTCTGAAGCGGGAGTAACCCCAGCAGGTATAGGTGGGTTCAACGCCATGAAAGCCCTCTCGGAGAATAATGAAGCCCCTGAGCAAGCTTCCAGACCTTTTGATCAAAATAGGGATGGATTTGTACTGGGAGAAGGAGCAGGTGCTATCATACTTGAGGAACTGGAACATGCTAAAGCTCGTGGAGCCAAAATTTATGCGGAATTAGTAGGGACAGGGGCCAGCTCTGATGGTTATCATATCACAGCCACTCACCCGGAAGGACTAGGGGCTATTTTGGCAATGACCTCTGCCCTGGAAGATGGAAATTACAAAATTGAAGATGTAGACTACTTAAATGCTCACGCTACTTCCACACCGGTAGGAGATGTGAGTGAGGTAAAAGCCATAGAGAAGTTATTTGAGAGCAATCTGGAGAACCTACAAGTAAGTGCTACCAAGTCTATGACAGGGCATTTATTAGGAGCTGCAGGCGCCATAGAAGGAATTGCTTGTATCATGGCTCTACATAATGGGGTTATTCCTCCTACCATCAACCTGGATAAGGTAGATGAAAACATAAATCCTACAATGAACCTGACGCCTAATGTGGCTGTCAAGAAGGAGATTAAACTGGCTATGTGTAACACCTTTGGATTTGGTGGGCATAATGCTACCTCTCTGTTCAAGAAGTATGAAGAATAGACATAGCTTATAAAGAAAAAAGGAGCGTCTGCTGTCAGGCGCTCCTTTTTTATGTCTTCAGTTCTTCTAGAAGGTATACTGTAAATAGGCAGAAGGTACCTGATAGGGGTTATCTGTAATGTCCTGAATCCCGCCAAAATTCATCTGGTAACGTAGGCCGAAGTTGATCCCCTTGATAGGATTCCCGAATCTTATGTCTCCGAACACAAAAGGCTCCCAGCGTTGGTAGGTATTGTCATTCACCTCAGAGAAGGTAACAATCTCTTCAGCATCTCTCTCTGAAATGGCGAGGAATGATAACCCTGTCCCAAATCCCAAGCTTCCCCATTTCTGGAAAGGAATTCTTAGGTGTACAGGTACAGCCCGGATTTGGATGAAGCTATATTGCTGGGTAACGATCCCATTACCGTTCACCTGATTATCCAGGGTCATGTTTAGCTACCCTACCTGAAGCTCTCCCTGATAGATCAGCCTTTTTCCTCTGAAGATAGCTGCTACTCCGGCAAACTTATTTTCCAGATTAAGGTCTGGAGTAGGGGTTTCTGTATTTCCGCCAAACATGGGGTAATGAATACCCGCCATCACGCCTACAGACCAGCAGGTGTTACCGCAAACACAGTCTAGAGGAACATCATCAAGCTGGCAGTCTCTCTGGAAACAAACGCGCTTACTTCCAAAGGTTTGCCAGGCGGAAGAGGAAGTCCCTCCTGATTCAGGATCTACTTTCCTGGAAATAGGACCAAAGTATTCCACCTGTATGAGGGCGGAACCCAATACCACAGGGTACTCTGGATCATCTAACTGGGTCACAAGAGGAATGACGATCAATCCAGATTCCTCGTCAATCTCCACTGAGTCCATTTCGGGACTTGTCCAGAGTACATTCACTCCCTGGATAAAGTTGACCCTTAATTTTTGTACCCCTAGATCCACTAGCTTATATTTTTCACTGGATTCAAGAAAAATGGCTAGGCTGTCTTCTTTGCCGTAATGAACGCAAAGGGGACATTCTCTACTACAGACAGGATCAGCTATGTCTGTAGAATTATACTGCAGGTTAAGAAACTTATTGAGTTGGGCCTGTGAGTTGATAAAAAAAGACAGGCATAGAAAGAAGAATAAACTTCTCATCAAATGGACTGTAGAGTATTGCATGGAAGAAAAGTTAGACTTACTGTTTCCGTAAGCTTTCATTATAGCGTCTGATTAAGTAAACGTGGATATTGGCGTTTTCTATATTTTTTCCCCATAGCCCTGAGAGAAAATATAGGGTTATGTTAAGTCTCTAATACAAAAAATACATTCTGATAATGAAGGCTTTATAGAAATAGGTGGGTATCTACTTTACTTAACGGATGATATTGTAAATGGCTATTCCGAAAAGTAATTATTCTTTTAGATGATCTTTCTTTTACA
>JBCDBC010000415.1:0-5294 GCA_039184535.1 Bacteroidota bacterium
CTTTCTTGATAACCGCTGATATAAAAGGTGAGATCATCTCCTGACATCATGGACCCCTCTATATACATATTATGTGGTTCCATAAAGTCTTCCTCAAAGCCTTCTTCATCCAAGAAAGCCAGTTCATCATAGCTATCATCCTGCGTGTATGCGTTATTTAGGGAAACCAGTTCTAGATAGTCATCCAGATTTCTGATGGTGTCTAATCTGTCCATGAGTTTATCCTCAAGGACGAGAAACGTGTTCTTTTGAGAAAGGTAACTTACTAGGTCATCCTGGTCTAGTGTGCTGATGTTCTGGATGTGGATATACTTTGGGGTATTCTGTACTCTGTAAAATCCAAAATATGCCGTAACAGCTAACACACAGACAAGGCCTACTCCCATCAAAACAATTTTGCCTTGCTGGGATTTTTCACGGGTATTCAATTGTTTTATATATGAGTCGAGCTGGTGGGCGTTTTTATCACCGCGTTTACTCATAGAATGGTTAATTATGGGTTTATCCTACAAATAACCTGAAGGACATAATAATGGGTATCAACAAGGTAGAGAATGGGCCAGGATTAGGACTTGACAATTTCCTAACGTAAAAATAAAGTAATCATTATTTCATATTGACTAAATGATCAGTCTATAAATATAGTCGTTGAATATCAGTCAACAAAATAATTCGATATTTTTTATATTTAGTTTTTGGTTAATTTGATATAAAAACTTACTTCCCTTCATAAGTGAATTATTCTCCCTGAAGTTGTATAAGCCTTTGATTGCTTTCTCGAATTAACTTTATCTCCTGACTATCAGTATTGTAGACAGAATACCACCCCTGAAATTCGTGTGGAGGATCACCAGTAAATTCATCTCCGACTTTCCAAACACTTTTGGGAGAAGAAGGTCTACCTTCTCCACCCCAGGCCCAAAAATTCATTCCTACCAACACATTTTTTCCTCTAACAGAATTCTCTAGCAGCCGGAACATATCTAAATAGTATTGATTGCGATTCGAAGTAGTACTGTTGTGAGAATGATTATTTCCATCCCTTGAGATCCCAAACTCTTCCAGAACGAGAGGCATCCCTAACTGCTTTGTTTCCTCCATATGCAACCTAAGATAGGCTTTGGCTTTCTCAAGAGCTTTGGAGTAAGAAGATGGCTTCATAGGGTCATACCATCCCCAGTTTTGAGCCCAAATATGGATGGTAGCGTAGTCTATTCCTTTTATTCGATGATCCTTTTTAAACCTGTTCCCAGCCAAACGAGAAGGGGTGTAGCCTTCACTCCCTATGGTAATAAGATGGTTGGGGTCCATAGACTTGATAAGGGATGCCGTCTTTGCAATCCATCGTCTGTAGGCTCTTTTCTTGAGAATGCCTCTGGGTTCGTTAGCCAGTTCCCATGCCATGATGGTAGGATCTTCCACATAGGTTAACCCGTTCACCGTATTAGTGCGAGAAAGCAGAAAGCGTATATAGTCCTCAAACCAACCCAGGGCTCTTCCATCTGTATAGAACTTGCTGCTATATAGCTGGTAGGTGGCCCAACTCCCGCCTTGAGCTGGAGGTGGATAAGGAATGAGACTTCCTTGACTCCAGGAGACATACTGAGCCATACCTCCAGACCAGGACCAGAAGTTACCCAAGCATACTACTGCTACCATCTCTCTCTTACCCATCTCATCCAGCAGGAAATCCAGCCCTGCAAGGACTTCCTCCCTGTAGACACTTGGCTCAGGTTGGACTGAGGGACTCATTCTCCATGGCTCCGAATCTGGACCCTCGCTAGCAGCCATTATCCTCAGATTCGTGATGCCCATCTCTTGTAAAGCATCCAGCTCCCTTAACAACCTTTCTCTATCTCCCTCCTCTCCTTCTATACCTAGGTTCATTCCATACCAGAAATTAGTTCCTATGAAATAATAAGGGGACCCGGCCCTCACAAATGAGGTCCCCTCTACCCTAACAAAATCTGAATTATGCTGTGCCATAAGGTGAGAAAAGTGTGGTGAAATGAAGAAGAGAAAAAGGGAAATCAACTTCAGAAATCCAGAACCTTTAGAGAATTGAAGAATCATATCTGAATTATGGCTTTTTATTCTATTTTTACCCCCTCAAATAGTAGTAAGTATGTCAAAATTCAGTCAGCTTTCAAAAGAGGAGCTTCAGTCCTTTCTGGACCAAAATAGGAAAAGGTATCACGAGATTCGTGCCCTCAACCTGGATCTGAATATGACCAGAGGTAAACCTTCTCCAGAGCAGTTAGATCTCAGCCTGGATATCCTAGATTCTGTTACAAAAGAAGACTTCAAGAGTATTAGTGGGGTTGATAGTAGAAATTATGGAGGGTTGGATGGATTAGATGAAAGCAAGGAGCTGTTCGCCGCCATGATGGGTGTCAGCAAAGACGAGATTATCATAGGTGGGAATGCCAGTCTTACGCTCATGCATGACAGTATGGTCAACGCCTACCTACATGGTGTATCTGACAGCAAACGTCCCTGGAGGCAGGAAAAGAAGATCAAGTTTATCTGTCCAGTACCTGGCTATGACAGACACTTTAATATATGTGCACATCTGGGAATAGAAATGATTCCTGTCCCTATAAATGAGGATGGAGCTGATGTGGAAACCATCAGTCAGTTGGTAGCCAAGGACGATTCCATCAAAGGGATGTGGATGGTGCCCATGTACAGTAACCCTACCGGTCATGTCTATAGCAATGAAGTAATCCGTCAGCTGGCTAGTTTACCTGCAAAGGCACAAGACTTCAGAATCTTTTGCGACAATGCCTATGTAGTCCATCACCTAACTGAGGCTCCTTCCCCTCAGCTAAATATGTTAAGTGCCTGTAAAGAAGCGGGATTCCCTGACAGAGTATTCCTTTTTGGGTCTACCTCCAAAGTAACTTTCGCCGGAGCAGGCATATCTGTTATGTGCGGCAGTGTCCCTAATATGAGTTGGATGAGGAAACACCTTTTCAACCAAACCATAGGTCCAGACAAACTGAATCAGCTAAGACATGTGCGATTTTTCCAAAATCTGGAAGGAATTCAGGCACATATGAAAAAGCATGCGGCCATTTTGAAGCCCAAATTTGATACGGTTAGAGAAGTCCTGGAACAGGAATTGGGAGAATATGGAATAGCAGAATGGACAGAACCCTAGGGTGGGTACTTTGTCAGCCTAAATACACCTGAGGGATGTGCCAAAAGGGTGGTAGATTTGGCTTCAGAAGCTGGTGTTAAATTGACTGCAGCGGGAGCTACCTTCCCATATAAGAAAGACCCGAAAGACCAGAACATTAGACTTGCCCCTTCTCTACCTGCCCTGGATGAGATTAAGCAAGCCATGGAAGTGGTAGCTTTGTGCATTAAAGTAGTTAGTGCTGAAAAATACCTAAAGAATTAATGATTAGGTGAATGAACCCAAAGGAAAGAATGATGACACCTCTTGCTGAGCATACATTTGATTTTGAAAAGGAAGTTTTGGAAAGAAGTGCTTCCACCCCCGTCCTGGTAGACTTTTGGGCTGAGTGGTGTGGGCCTTGTAGAGTATTGGGACCCGTCCTAGAACAGTTAGCCTCAGAACAGAAAGGGAAGTGGGAACTGGTCAAAATAGATACTGAAGCCCACCAAAAGCTGGCAGCCTCTTTTCAAATCATGAGCATCCCTGCCGTTAAGCTCTTCCATCATGGAGAAATCATTGCAGAATTCCAGGGTGCTTTGCCTAGACATCAGATAGAAAACTGGCTGAAAGAACATCTGCCTAATCCCATGAAGGAGCAGTTCCAGCACATCAAAACTCAGCTGGTAGAAGGCCACAGAGAACAAGCCATGCAGGAGTTGGAAACCTTCCTCACCCAACATCCAGAACACGAAGAAGCCAAAGTGATCATGGCTAAGGAAGTATTGTTCACCCATCCTCAAAAAGCGGTATCTCTGGTGGAGAATATTTCTCTTACCTCTCCTTTCTTCGAAACCAAGGAAGACATTTCTTTTCTCACAGAACTCCTGTGTTTTCAAGGAGATGAAAGTAATGCCGCCCAGAAGCTGGAAGCTGCCAGAGAAGCTGTCAAGAAAAAAGAATGGGAAGAAGCCCTCACCAGTCTTATAGACAGCATCATGATCAACAAAGCCTATGAAAACGAACTAGGCAGGAGAGCTACCATCAGCATCTTTCACTACCTGGGAGAACAGCATAGCATATCCAAGGCTTACCGGCCTAAGTTTAGTATGGCGTTGTATTAGTGAGTGAGTTTTGAATGATTGAATTTTGAATGCTTGAATGGCTGAGTTCTGAATTTGTATTGAAGGTAGAATTAGGTTTTACTTTGACTCTCCTCCACTACCTTTATTATCTCGTAGCCTGGGAAAAATACTTTTGATATAAGTCAGTAAGCTAACAGACTAAGAATAACCACAGCTAACCACCCTACCCTCCTATTCCAATCTTCCTTTAAGATCTCCTGATAAGGTTTACTCCTACCTGTAATCATCCACCTTATCCAGGCACCTAGACGCTTTACCCCGGAGCCAATTAGCTCAAGAATAGATTCTGTAATGATCTCTCCAAGCATGTTTCTTTTCTAAAGATGAGTAAAATTATAAACGGGGGAACCTATTTAAATGCTTCTACTAATCCCTCAAAGAGGCATACCTATATACGAATAACCTATCAGCATCCAATTGTGGAGGAAGTTTTAATGCTCTAATTTTTCGTATATTATTAATACACGAAACAAAACACTAACTCAACCATCATGAACACTAACAAAATTTTACTCTCGGGCCTACTCGGAGGAGTAGCCGCACTCATCATCGGTTTCCTGGTTTTCGGAATCGGCTTAGCTGGAATATTAGAATCAAACATGGGATCTGCAACAGGCGTTATGAGAGCCGATTCTGATCTCAATATGGTTCCTATGATTCTAGGGCACCTTGGGATCGGAATGCTACTATCCTATATCTTCGGGCATTGGGCTAGCATAAGTACCTTCTCCACAGGACTTAAGTCTGGAGCCATAGTTGGATTCATGGTGGGCTTTATCGTACACATGATTAATCTGGGTAGCACTTACCTTTACAACCTAACTGGAACCATCATAGAAATCCTGGGAATAACAATAGTTTGGGCATTGGTAGGCGGTATCGTAGGGCTATTACTGGGAAGAATAGGAAAAAAATAAAGGGCGTAATTACTTGAGAAAAAATGAACATCCCTCTGCCGATAGGTGTTGGGATTTTTGTTTTTCATCTAAGTTCTTGAGAATATGATCCGTGAAAACGTATATTACTCC
>JBCDBC010000416.1:0-5283 GCA_039184535.1 Bacteroidota bacterium
ACCGACTTTGGGGTACAGGTAGGAGCAGATTATGAGTTCGACTTCGGATTGGTTCTGGGAGCTAACTACTACCATGGACTGACCAACGTAGCAGACATCCCACTAGTAGACGTAGGAAACAGAGTAGTTCAGGTGAGTGTAGGATGGAGACTCATGTAACAAGTTAGTAATCGCGTATTTTGTCATAAAGAGGGCCGAGGCATGTTCTACATGTCTCGGTTTTTTTATGGATTCAAGTTAGTAGATGATCAATAAGAAGCATATTAAAATCGTCATCCCAGTGGGTTTGTAGCGGATTGCCAGAAGGGTCGGCTGGGATGTCACAATCACTCCTTCACACTAAAGATAGCGGCTGACCCACACATCCAGGCCCAATTTCCCACCGCCATGACGGATTCTTTTTAGTTGATTTAGCTACTCAAGGCTCTCGTCTTTTACAGCCTCTCTCATTATCTCTCCAGTAGAATCTACCTTCAAGCTATCCAACGAGTCCTTTGTAATTTCCCGAATCTTAATCGAATCTACAGGCACAACCTTTGTGCTATCATCATGTAAAATAGGGGGAGGTGGATTTATCGGATTATTCCCTTCAGGGATTTTCTTACCTCCTTGAAACAACCAGTTCCCGGCAATGAGCAGGGCGAGAACTGCTGCAAAAGGATAAATCAACCTTGAAGTTTGAAACTTTTTCCTTGCAGGCTTAGGTGCAGCAGGTTCTCTTATCTGAGGTTCTGGCACCCAGTTTTCCGATGGCATTACTTGCTCAAATTCTGAAGGATCACTACCAGTCTCTGCTGGTAAGTCTCCACCTTTCTCACCATGTTCAAGCATCATGTCCAGATGAACTTTTCCTCCCACCAAAGTCTCAGAAATGGGGTACTGCCAATTTCCGTGGACGTTTAAGCTCTCTCCCCTACTCCAGCCGACTTCTGCCACCACACTTTTATCCAGCTTAGCTTCTACCCGTATAGTTTCTTCCAGAACTATCTCACGCTTACGCTCTTTTCCTCTCACCAACTCTATCACTGCTACCTTTAACAGCAAATTGTGGGTCCCTTCCTTAACAGGCTTTACATAAAATACCCATTCTGTAAAGGCACCTTCATCTATCCATTGTTCAGCTTCCGAAAAGGTCCTGATCTGAAATGCAGGTGTTTCCCCCGGATCTATCAGATGTACCTGCATGACTTCAGCTACACGTATAGATTGTATATTTACCCCTTCTTCGGATTCAAGATCTTCTTTTAGGGTCTCCTTATCAAAGGATATCCTGATCCTACAGCTTGACTCTTCCATTAACTGCATGACAGCTGGGATCTGATAAAGAATGTGTCCACTTCCTTTGTTAGTGGAAAGGCTTTTGGGGGCCTTCAGATCGTCTACCCCCAACATATCCACCAACTCCAGTAATCCGAAAGTAATTTGGTTAAACCTGATCTGCAGTTCCTCATCCTCTATGATTCCCCTCAATCTATCAAGGCTGGCATCCTGATACCTCCGCTCCAGAAGAATCAATTCATTCCATCTATTGGATTCCTCTGATAGTTGAGCTCTGAGAAGCCGGATCGCTTCCTTGGTATCTTTGGCAAGAATCTGCTTTAGCTGATTCTGGATGTTAGACAGCATATTTGGGCCTGTGTAGAATCTTCTTCATAAGGTATAAAAATTCTTTTATAGAACGACTTCTCTCCCTCAAAACTGAAAATATTCTCCACCCTTAATCGATCTACACACCTTATCAATGCTGATTCTGGCAGATTTTTGTAGGTTTACGACCCATGAAGAAATACTTCAGAATACTTTCCTACGGACAGTCCTGGTACTGGATGGCGGGCCTTGCTATGTTCTTTGCGCTGATTTATACCATTTTCAGTGCAGCCTCCCTCGTAGCTATTAACCCCTTCCTGCAAATCCTCTTTGAAGAACAAGCCATCAATCCTCCCGAGACAGAACTCAACTGGTTGGACAGTGATTCTTTCAAGGATCACATGTACTATCGCTTGTATGCGTCAGTACAGACATATGGAAAGCTGGAAATTCTGAAGTGGTTCTGTGTAGCCCTGTTTGCCATCATCCTTATCAAGAATGCCGCCAGATATGCCGTTTCCTACTTCATAAGTCCCTTTGAGCAGGGTATTCTCATGAACCTGAGAAATAAGCTTTATGCACACACCAGTAGGCTGAGTCTGGCTTTCTTCACCAAGAGAAAAAAGGGGGATATCATCAGTGTCTTAGTGTCTGATGTACAGGTCATACAGGAAGCGGTCATAGGTACTGTCCAGAATTTTCTGAAAGAGCCGCTGACAATGATTGCCTTCATCCTGGTACTATTCGGAATTTCCTGGAAGCTCACCCTCTTTACCCTCATCATACTCCCGGTAACCGGTATTTTCATTAACTACATCCGAAAATCACTTAAGAGAAAAGGGAGAATTGGACAGGAGTTATTAGGAAATCTAGTAGCTGTCCTGGATGAATTTTTGGGCGGAATTAGAATCGTAAAATCTTTTCAGAAAGAGTCTTTCGAACGCAAGAAGTATGAGGCCCAGAACCAGGAATATACGGACATACAGGTTCAGATTAGAAGAGAATCAGAATTAGCCTCCCCCATTTCAGAAGTATTGAGCATTACGGTTATTTGTGTGATCATCCTTTATAGTGGTTCGCTCATTCTTTCTCAGGAAACGGATCTTAAGGCCAAGGAATTCATCACCTTCATTGCCGTATTCTCCCAGGTAATGTCTCCCATCAAGATCATCTCTAACGGTATTTCTAAAGTTCAGAAAGGAATAGCCGCTTTCGAGAGAATAGAAGAACTGCTAGCCACTGTTCCCGAAATAGAAGAACAAGCTGTCAGTGGAAAAGATAGAACTTTTACAGATGAGCTACGTTTTGAGGGGGTAACTTTCTCCTATGGGGAGGAAGATGTACTCAGGGATGTGAGTCTGGAAATCCCCAAGGGTAAGATGGTTGCCCTCGTAGGGGCTTCCGGGAGTGGGAAGTCGACTATTCTGGACCTCATCCCGCGCTTCTATGATCCTCAAAAAGGGAAAATCACCATAGATGGAGCGGATATTAGAGAGTGGGAGCTCTTTGAGCTGAGAAAGCTGATAGGCATAGTTTCCCAGGAGGGCATCCTCTTCCATGATACGGTACTCAGCAACGTTGCCTACGGCATCCCCAACCCAAATAGAGATGAGGTGATTGAAGCTTCCAAAATAGCCAATGCCCATGAGTTCATCATGCAGCTCCCAGAGCAGTATGATACCATTATTGGAGAAAGGGGTACTCGACTCTCAGGCGGTCAACGTCAGCGGATTTCTATAGCCAGAGCAGTACTGCGAAATCCACCTATCCTGATTCTGGATGAAGCTACCTCTAATCTGGATACGGCCTCAGAAAAACTAGTGCAGGAAGCCCTGGATAAACTCATGGCCAATAGAACGTCAATTGTGGTGGCACATAGACTCTCCACCATAGTGGAAGCAGATGAGATATTTGTGGTAGATGCAGGAAAGATAGTGGAAAGAGGGAATCACAAAAGCTTGTTAGCCACAAATGGAGTGTATAAGCAGCTTCACAGCATACAGTTCGGAAGTCAGCTTATCTCCTAGGGATCATTTCCGCCAGTATAGACAGGAATACAATTCTTCAAACTTTTGGAGGTTCCCAGGCTCTTGTCGCATTCTCCTCCTAAAACCCGCCGTAAGGTCATTCAATGGCTTGGTGAAGGGTTCACTTCTTAATCTGTAATAAAAGCCAATTCGCTCTTCATCAGTCATATGGGTAAGCCAGACATCTATCTCGTGTTTCAGGTGTCTCAGAGCCAGTTCATTCTCCAACTCAAAAGTAGAAAGATGATTCATGACAGCTCTATTGGAGGATTTTGCTAATGCTTCGTCCAATAAGATCTTCATTTCATCTGCCAGTTTCATGTATTTAGCTTCATTGAAAGTACCCACAAATGCCAGGGAATCCAGCATGGTTCTTGCTTCTGGACTTAAGGCTCCCTTAGGTGGACGTTTACAGGCAAGTAGCCCTGTAATAATCAAACAGATTATAAAGATGAAGAGATAATTTCGTTTAGAAATTAATTCGTAATATTGATTTTCTGTTTTTACCATATTCACACAATGCGTTTTTCCCTTCTATTTATCCTGCTTTTTGTTATGACAATAAACGAATCTGAAGCACAAAAAAATAAAAAAGATCAACTGGTAAAAATTTCTTCCAGCATGGGAGACATTACCATCCGTCTGTTTGATGAGACGCCTATCCATAAAGAGAACTTTTTAAAGCTGGTAAATGATGGAACCTATAACGGTACACTATTCCACAGGGTTATCAAAGATTTTATGATTCAGGGAGGAGACCCCAACTCCAAAGATCTGGATCAAAAGGGAAGCTGGGGAAGAGGTGGTTTGGGATATACCCTGGAAGCAGAAATACTGCCAGGCTACATTCACAAAAAGGGAATGCTCGCTGCTGCCAGACAGGGAGATGCTGTGAACCCTGAAAGAAGATCTTCTAGCTGTCAGTTTTATATAGTACAGGGAAAGACTTTTACAGAGAGAGAGCTTCAAATGGCTGAAGCACGTATTTCTGCCACCATCAACCAGGATATCAAATACACAGAAGAAGAGAAAAAGGCCTATATGGAGATAGGTGGTGCACCATGGTTGGATCAGCAGTATACCATTTTTGGAGAAGTGATAGAAGGTATGGAGGTAGTAGATGCTATCGGAAGAACTAACACAGATCCAAGAGATATTCCTCTGGAGGCCATAACCATTGAAATGGAAGTTATAGAGTTACGTAAGAAAAAGATTGAGAAATTATATGATTTCCAGTACCCGGAAGAAGAATAATCCCTCATAGAAGCATATCACCCTATCCATACCGAAGTTTCGGATTAATTAATTGTTGTAATATTCGAGAGTTTACTCCTGCGGAATTACCCTCTTCGTCACATACATTTGAGAATGTATAATCAGCCATAGCACTCCCCTTCCTGGTTGGATTCTGTGACAAACATCTGGAATGCGCAATTATCAACATTTGCTGTATTCCCTACGCTTCGTATCTGCATGTCTACTCATCACCCTACTGTCCGGAGGTCCTGATATTCTCAGGAGCCAATCTCCTTCCCCCCACAAACAATATCTTTTCTATGAGAATGAGTCTCTCGAGACGGGTTGGAGAAGTAATTCCTCCCCCACTACTGGTAATCAACAAAGCAGAAGTGCTTTCCAAACCCATGTAAATCGTTTAGGGAAGTTTTCC
>JBCDBC010000417.1:0-5281 GCA_039184535.1 Bacteroidota bacterium
AAAAGATAAAAGGGGTTTCTATTCTGGGGATCAGATCCAAAACTCATCTGACAGCTAAAGTTTTAGAGCATGCCAATAGGCTGCTGTGTGTAGGGGCCTTTTGTATAGGGACTAACCAAATAGACCTGGACGCCTGTGCCAGGAAGGGCGTTATAGCTTTTAATGCGCCATATAGTAATACCCGCTCTGTGGTTGAGCTGGCCATTAGTCAGATTATCATGCTTGCGAGGAGAATTCCTCACTTTAACCAGGGCATGCATGTAGGGAAGTGGAATAAGTCGGCCGCTGCCAGTAATGAGGTAAGAGGCAAAAAGCTCGGAATCATTGGTTATGGAAACATAGGTACCCAGCTGTCTGTCTTGGCAGAAGCCATGGGGATGGAGGTATACTATTATGATGTAGTAGAAAAGTTGGCATTGGGGAATACCAGAAAGACCTATTCTCTGGAAGAACTTCTTCCTATGGTGGATTTCCTTTCTCTTCATGTAGATGGGAGGCCTGAGAATAAAATGATTTTTGGAGATGATCAGTTTAAGCTCATGAAAGACGGGGCAGTATTCATAAATCTAAGCCGGGGATTTGTGGTAGACATAGCTTCACTGGCCAATCACCTGAAAAGCGGCAAGCTAAAAGGAGCAGCAGTGGATGTATTTCCTAAAGAGCCTAAGAGTAATGCTGAGGTATTTGAGTCTGAGTTGAAAGGCCTGGATAACGTTATCCTTACGCCTCACATAGGGGGAAGCACCCAGGAAGCACAGGAAAATATAGGTGATTATGTGCCTGCGAGAATAGTAGAATACATCAATGCAGGTAGCTCTTTTGGAAGTGTGAACTTCCCCAACTTACAGCTACCTACCCAGGGGAAAGCACATAGGCTGATTCATGTGCACCATAATAAGTCCGGAATACTGGCTAAGATCAACAATGTTCTGGCCAAGCATGAAATCAACATTGAAGGTCAGTATCTGAAAACGGATGAGAACATAGGCTACGTGATTACGGACATCAACCGTAAATATGATGAGACCGTCCTTGGAGATCTGAAAAAAATAGAGCACACCATAAAGTTTAGGGTACTCTACTAGTCGTTATTTATTCCCTGTCTCAGAGAGCTTAAATCAAAAAAATAGCTGACTGGAAATATGCCAGTCAGCTATTGGGTTATAGAAGGTTGAGGTCTCTTATGAGATTCTCAATGATTCTTACTGCGCTCCGAACGTATATACCACTCTTACCATCGCTCTACGACCAATTCTTGGCATGTTGGGCAGATAACGGTAATCGTAGTTAAAGAGGTTGTTAGCAGTTGCATCTATGGATAAACCATTGGTGAACTTGTATCCCAGAGAGGCGTCTACCAGGTTTCTTTCATCCGTATCTCCTGAGAACTGTCCTGAAGCCGAGAAGTAAGTATCATCATGCTGGAAGGAAATACTTCCTCTAAGGCCTGATTCTGGCGTATAGTTGATACCTAGTCTGTACTTATTCTTAGGAATATTTAAGAAAGTAGGTAGGGGACCAGCAGCTTCATTCCCTACTACATTTTGCTCAAACTCATTTCTGTTAATCCAGGAGTAGTTGAAGAATGCAGATAAGTCATCTGTGAAGTAGTATTCAGCACCAAGATCTATCCCTGTATAAGAACGCTCATCAAAGGTACGGTATCCAGCAGAAAGGTGATTTACCCCATTATCAGGTACTTGGTCTGTTGGCGTAAATGCATGGAAAGGGAATGCGGCAAAAGCATCTGCCACACCTTGTCCACCTGCCGTATAGGCGCCTATAACCTGAGGGGCTAGCGTAGCTAAGGTAGCATCAATGTCAGCTTGAGGTAGGCCTGCACCAGCCAGGATAGCTCTAAAAGCAGGCTCAGCTTGTGCCCACATGGCATTTCCAAGATCAGAACCTAAGTTATCTGTATTTAGGATATAGGCAGGAGAAATGGCAGTAAAGAGAGAGTTATTACGCTCCACCACTCGGTATACATCTACCATCAGGGTCAACTTATCAGCAATTAAGCCTTTGTATCCAATCTCCCAGTTGTCAGTAGTACTGATGGTGGAGATGGGGGCATCAATGATTCCCAAGGGAGTATTATCAAAAATATTAAAGCCGGGAGATAGCGTTCCTGTCAGCCCCAATGCATTGGGATCTATGGCTCCTCCGGCAGCAGTAGGTTGTAGGGCCTGGATAAAGGCATCCGCAAATGGTTCCAGAGGTGAGCCCACAAGAGCAGCTCTAAATCCGTCAGTAACCGGTCCATTTACAGAAGAGTAAGCACCTGCTAGTGGGAACTGGTCCAAACCAGTAGGTACACCAGGAATCATCCATGCAGTAGAACCGTCATTAAAGGTCTGAGTGGTTTTGTTACCATATAGCCAGATGTCAGCAGTTCCAGGAACCAGGACTGACAGTGGAAAGTCGATGTTCAACTGTAGGTTAGATACCGTGGATGAGGCCCTATTGTAAGAAGCTCTGAAGGTATGGTTTCTATTCACCTTGTATACCAGAGCCGCACGAGGTGCCCAAGCTCCATCATCTATGAAGTTGAATCGGTCGTAGCGTCCCGCTAATACTAGGTCTAACTTACTTGCCAGGGCGAACTTACCCTGCAGATATCCTCCAAGTACGGAGTAGGAGTCATCATCTTCATTTCTTCCATATACCAGCTGTTCAGTATCCTGACCAGCAAAACGGTAATCTACCCCTGCTGTCCAGTCAGCATTCAGGAAGTCGAGCGTTTGGAAGTTGTATTGTACCTGAGTTTCAAACTGGGTTCTACCTACTGGTGATCTATTACCGGTTTGGTAGAGGAAGGTAGGATTATCCATGGTACCCCCGTCATTATCCACTGCGAATACTTGCGCGAAGAAACCTCCTGCCTGTACTCTGGCCTGACCCCAGAACTCTCTGTTGTCAGCAAATCCTTCACCCTGCTCATTGTAGAACACAGCTCTGGCTGAGTTAAATCCTCCAGATAAGGTAATGTTGAGATCATCCTTTGGACGGAATTCGAACGTAGTATTCAGGGAGTAATTATCCCAGTCATTGGCCATGGGGTTGCCATCTCCGTCTTCATCTAATTCATCAAGCGTCTTTAGGAGGGTTCCAGGAGATAATGGGTCTACGACACCAATTCTTTCATCCACGGCAGGTTGGAAGATTCCTCCATTAGGGACAAACTTGGCTATCTGAGCTGCATCATCAGGATCATTTGGATCCAGGGTAAACTCATCTCCCTGACGGTACTGAGCATTGATTTTGAATCCAAACTTATCGCTCACCTTGGTAGCGTGGCGGATAGTCCCTCCAAAGGTGGATAGTTCACCGCCGAATAGTTCCACGGTTGTTCCCGGCACATCTATGGGGCTCTTGGTAATGAAGTGAACCACTCCTTGGGTTACGCCCGGTCCGTAAAGGGCGGACCCTGGTCCACGTACTACCTCGATTCTTTGCAGGTCAATATTGCTAAGGCCAGACTGATCTGTTTGGAAAGTACCTATACCGGGTCCTACCAAACTTCTGTAGTCCAGGATGGGGAAAACGGAAGTCCCAAATAATCCTGCCCCTCCACGCATAGAGATATTGATACGATTAGCGGATTGTTGCTGTACCTGCACCCCAGCTACATTTTGCAGGTTTCGGACGGGATCAGCAGTTTGAGCTGAAATTTCCAGCTTTCTGGCTGATACTACCGAAATAGAGGCAGGTGCTTCCTGTATTTTTTCCCGTTTACGGGAAGCGGAGATAACTACCTCATCTAGTAGAAGTTTTTCTTCCAGAGAGATTGTCATACTGGAAGCAGAGGTAAATTCGATATCTCTTTCTGAGTATCCAATGTATGATACTCTAACCTTAAAAGGGAAATTCTGAGAAGTGCTAATGGAAAATTTACCCTCAGCATCCGTTAATGAGCCAATAGTGGTCCCTTTTATGATCACACTTGCCCCAACCAGGGGAGTGCCATCTTCGCCTTGTACAGTTCCTTGAACTGTGTTCTGAGCCAGTAGAGAAGTAGTAAAGCCTAAACTCAGAAATAGCAGTAATACATAATTTAAGTAGTTCCTCTTAGTCATAATAAAGGTTTTAGTAGTGGTCCTTTGAAATCAAAAACTGCGCTTTTCAGTTTATTGATTCCGGATTAATAATGTGAATCGAATGTGTAAGAACTTATGCCGGACCACGAAATGCAGTCGACACTGTTTCATAAATACATGTGGTAGGTTGCATTGAGTTGAAGAGACCAGATGAGTAGTGATGGGTAACAGCTCTTATCCTTGAAAACGAGTGTTTAGGGGGAGAATATCTGAGATGCCTACTCAGAAATTAGCTCCCAATTTTACTTAAGGGCGAAACTGTTTTAAAGCGAAGAGTCTCTTCTTTTCTGTAACAATCTGTTGTTCGGTTAAATTAAAATATGCATAATTTTTGACTCCTAATAATCTCTGTGCTGATTCACCCCCTGGATCAGGCTCAAAAATTTGTCCTGGAAGAAACAGAATACACCTAATTACCTTCCCATAAAGAGCCTGGGACTTCTGCAATATCCTTGCATCCGGAAAGGGCCATAGTCAGTTCAAAATCAGCTATTAAGTTTGAGAATACCTCTTCTACTCCCTGCTGGCCAGATATGGTTAATCCATAGCAATAGGGTCTGCCTACGCAAACAGCTTTTGCACCCAAAGCCAGCGCCTTGAACACGTGGGCACCTGTCCGTATACCTGAATCCATGAGGACGGGTATATCGCTTTTTACTTGTTGAATGGCTTGTACGACCCCTTCTAAAGCATCTATGGCAGAAATAGTACCGTCTACCTGTCTGCCTCCGTGATTAGAAACGATGATCCCATCCACCCCATGTTGGACGGCTAACTTAGCATCTTGCGGATGCAGAATCCCCTTCAGAAGAATGGGTAAATCCGTCACGGAACGTAAGAAGGACAAATCTTTCCAGGTGATGGAAGGTCTGGAGTACACTCCTGTAAATGCTTGTACAGATTTAAAGGTATCAGCATCTATCCCTGGAGGATTCATGGATTCACTGCCGAAGTCCATGTTTTTCACAATAGAATTGAAAACAGGGTCCGAGGTGTACTGAGCAATTCCCTGTCCCTTCAGAAAGGGTAAATGCATGAGGTCCAGGTCTTGTACCCTCCACCCAAGTAAGGTAGTGTCCAGGGTGACTACAATGGCAGAACATCCACAATTCTCTGCCCTTTGTACCAGGCTTTTGACTAAGTCATTCGATTTACTCCAGTAGAGTTGAAACCAACGTGGACTT
>JBCDBC010000418.1:0-5268 GCA_039184535.1 Bacteroidota bacterium
ATTCACTGGTGATACACGGCCCACCCGGAACCGGGAAATCTCAGGTCATAGTGAACATGATAGCGGACGCTATGGCTCATGGGAAGAAGGTACTACTGGTTTCCCAAAAACGAGCTGCGCTGGATGTAGTCTATCACCGCTTACAGGAACTGGGATTGGAAAGGTTTGCTTATCTGCTCCATGATTACAGAATGGACAGAGCGGCTATCTACCGCAAAATCAGGCAGCAGATAGATGACCTGGACCAATTCAAGAGGGACATCAATAACCTGAATCTCGCCCAGTGGCAGCATGCCTATAACCTCATCTCACGTCAGGCCGATCAGTTAGGGAGAAAGTTTGACCAGCTTTATGAGGCACTTACCAGTATCCAAAGCTGTGGCAAATCTGTCCATCAGCTCTACTTGGAAACGCCCTGGTCTGAGAATTACCTTCCCTTGAGAGAATTAGCAGGAAGATTTGATAGCAAGAAACTTCAAG
This sequence comes from Bacteroidota bacterium, assembly GCA_039184535.1. GTDB lineage: Bacteria > Bacteroidota > Bacteroidia > J057 > J057 > JBCBKZ01. The sequence goes on from JBCDBC010000418.1 coordinate 481, forward strand.
CCACTGAGCGTACCCTTTATCAATTACTTGAGTATAAAGACCTGCTGGCAGAAGACTATCCCTGGCAACAACGCTTATCATTCCACCACCTTACCTATGAAGACCAGCACAGGATAAGGGAAAAACTCCTCCTGATACCCGAGCAACTGAGTGTTCTCCATAGGGCACTTTCTGAAATACCTGTAGACTTAGCGGTAGATCTACGCTATCCTTCCGAAAACCAGAAAAAAACACTCCAATTCAGGAAACTGGAGTCATATCTCAATGAACCCAGTACACGGGAAGATGTAGGCAACATAGGTGAGGGAGGTAAAAGCTATGAAGAACTCATAGACCACCATCAGCAGTTTCTGGGGCTTGTAAAGCAGCATAAGGGATTCCAGCTACTGAAAGACAAGCATTGGAAATACTTCCATGAGCTTGAAACACATGTGAACACACTTTCAGCCCCAGCAAGTCCGGGTCAGTACTTCTCTCTTGATTACTGGAAAGCGCGTTGGTTTGTCAGTAAGATGTTGCAGGAAGACGGCATTTCCTACCAAGTTGAGGTCCGTCAGCAGTTTGTCAAGGAATTCTCCTCATGGAAATACCTCCAAAAACTCTTCGGCTCTGTTCAGCAGCAAGCCTTCCTCGCAGATTTTCCTTTGTTTGATAGTACTGTTTCTAAGGAGAAGTGGCTGACCAGGAAGGATCACAGCATGGAAGCCTATCACTTCCTTAGCCAGCTGGAGGTTTACCCAAGTCTACATCCTGTGTTCTCTTTTGGAGAACTAGATATCAAGGCATGGAAAGATTCTATAGAGTCCATCACTTGTATAGAGAAGTTTAGCCTCCTATTGGAAGAAAGCATTCAGGTATGGAACCACTTCCTTCATCCATCTCAGCAGTATAAGCTTCTGGAAAGTATACCACAGCCAGATAAAACTTCTGCTTTCCAGCAATCATTGGTTAAAACCTTTGATGAGGACTTCCAGGATCTGAAAGCCCTGGACATTCTCCAATCTCAACTATCCTCTTCAGAGGAAGAACTGGTTCAGCAGCTGCTACCTCAGATTGCCGCTTCACATGATACTGATATCGTTACCAACGTCATTCACAGCATACAGTACTATTGGATTTCCCAATATGAGCGGGAAAATCCTATCCTGATGGAAGTAAGTGCTCGAGCATGGTATAGGGAGGCGGAGAGTTATGGAAAAAAGTTAGCCGACAAGCGGGAAAAAGTAACGGAACTGATTGATAGACGGCTAAAGGAAGGCGTTCTGGACATACTGGAATATAACCGACTGAAGAATCCCATCACCTACCGGAATATATATCATCAGGTTTCTAAAAAGCGAAGAATATGGTCAGTAAGAAAGCTGATCAGAGAAACATGGGAAGAAGGACTAAATAAGCTAGCCCCCTGCTGGTTGGCATCACCCGAATCTGTATCTGCTATTTTTCCTATGCAGAAAGACTTCTTTGATCTGGTGATTTTTGATGAGGCCTCTCAGTGCTATGTAGAGCGAGCCTTGCCGGCCCTACTAAGAGGGAAGCAATGTGTAGTAGCAGGAGATGAACAGCAGCTTCAACCCTTAAATCTGTATACAGTAAAGTTTGAGGATGCTGAAGCGGAGTTTGTAGATAATGATATCGCACTGGAAGTGGAAAGCATATTAGACCTAGCAAAGTCTCTCTTTCCACGCACCTACCTACGTTGGCACTACAGATCACAGGACAGTGCCCTGATCCAGTTCTCCAATAAACACTTTTATGAGGATAGACTACAGGTCATTCCTCCCCCCAAACCGGATCCCTTAAACCTCCCCCCCATAGAATGGAAGTCTGTACCGGGAAGTTGGTCCAGAAATACGAATTTAGCTGAAGCACAGGAAGTTATTTATCTAATAAGAGAGTTATTAGACCGTCCGGATAAGCCTTCCATCGGAGTGGTGACCTTTAACTATCATCAGCAGGAACTCATTAAAGACTTGTTGGATGCAGAACTGGAAAAGCTTGGCGGGGAAAGCCATTCCCATTACCACAGGTTGACAGATATGCTAGTCCCCAAAGGAGAAGATGAGGCACCTGACCTATTTATCAAGAATATAGAGAATGTACAGGGGGATGAACGAGATATCATCATATTTTCCATAGCCTATGCCCCTGACATAAGGGGCAAACTTCAGATACGCTTTGGCCTTTTAAACCAGGAAGGGGGAGCCAACAGACTTAACGTAGCTATTACTCGCGCCAGGCTTAAGATCTATGTACTATGCAGCTTTCAACCTTCAGAAATGCAGGTAGAAGGGAGTACCCATAAAGGGCCTAAGCTATTCAAGGCTTGGTTACAGTTTGCTAAGGCGGTAAGTGATCAACTTGAGGCTGAAAATTCAACTTCAGATAATCTCCCAAAACTTTCCTCAAGAGAGGAGAATCCTATAGCTGATGATCTCAGTAAGTTCCTGAAAGAAAATGGGTATTACGTCATCAGAAATCTTGGGGATACGGCTTATAGACTGGACATAGCCGTGAAGCGCCATGTCAATGATGAAGCATACCTGCTAGGGATCATCTGTGAAGGTCCTCAGTACTTTAGCGGAATCAGCAGTAAGGAAAGAGAAGTTTATAGAGATACCCTCCTCAAGCAAAAGGGTTGGAACATTCACAGAGTGTGGGCCAGGGACTACTGGATGAGGAAGGAGAAAGAGCAGGGAAAATTAATCACCTTGCTAGAAGACTGATAAAATAATTTTATGATTTCAGCTTTGCAGCTAGTTTTGGTAACTTATAAGCTGTAGAATCAGTATTTTAATTAAAAAAATGAAGTTCTTACTTGAGGTTAATGACGAAAAAGCCGGGTTCATCAAAGAATTACTGCAAGAATTCTCTTTTGTGGAGATTGAACCCCTAAGTCCTTACCAAGCTACTGTACTCAAGGGAATTGCAGAAGCTGCTCATGAAGTCAATCAAGTAAAATCTGGTACTGTAAAATCTCAACCTCTAAATGACTTCTTGAATGAGATTTAAGGTTGAAACCATCTCTCCGTTTAGAAAAGCCGCTAAAAAACTCACCAAAAAATATCCTTCTCTGAAGAAAGAATTATCTACTTTGGGTGAGCTCCTATCTAAAAACCCTCAATCTGGAACGGCATTAGGAAAAGACTGCTATAAAGTCAGATTAGCCATACGTTCAAAGGGCAAAGGAAAATCTGGAGGAGCAAGAATAATTACCCATGTGTATTTCTCAGGTGAGACAGTTTACCTCCTTTATATTTACGACAAGTCTGAAACAGAAACCATTTCAGAAAGCCAAATAGCTGCACTTCTGGAATTGATAGAATAGGCATTACAGTACCTAGAATATTTCTTTCAAATTAGCTGTATACTTGCAAGGCATTTCATAATCTGCCAGACCTATGAAATTTCCTAAGCTAAGATCCATTTATGATGCATTCCTTAGGCACAATGACAATTGGAGCCTGGGACTGGTTCTCGTATTGATCTTGCTTTTCTTTGTCTACGATTATCATGAGATCATCTTCCTCCAACCACAGAGTGTGCATTTATGGAGGCAGTCAGATTGCGCGTCCCAGATCTGGAACTTCTATGATAAAACAGCCAATCTCTTCACCCCCCAGATCCACAACCAGATTATGGGAAATGGTAAGGCTGCAGGAGAGTTTCCTATTACCTACTGGCTCTCTGGTATGCTCTATCGTGTGCTAGGTCCACACATATGGATCGCCAGAATGGTACATGTACTCATTGTGTTTAGCGGATTATGGGCATTCTCCAGAACCATACAGAGAATTATCAAGGATAGATTTTGGGCGGCAGCTATCCCCATTCTTCTGTTTAGTTCTCCAGTATTTGTCTTCTATACCTGCAACTTTCTCCCTGAGCCGCCAGCTATGGGATGCATCTTTTGGGGCTGGTACTTCTTTTTTAAATACAGAGAAGAACAGACCCTTTTCTCTTTTATCTGGAGCGTGGCATTCTTCTCTCTAGGCACCCTCATCAAGGTCTCCACTGGAATCAGTTTTGTGGCAGTAGCGGGCATCTTCTTCATAGAGTGGAACCGATGGCAGACTTTCGGAGAGGCTAACCAACCCATCTTTACTGGAAATATGTGGAAGAAGGCTGCTACTTTTCTGGTGGGAGTACTTCTGATAGGCGCATGGTATGTATATGCCAACAGCTACAGCATCAAAAACCAATCATACTACTTCCTGAATGTCATCAAGCCCATTACGGACATTAGTCAAAACGATTTTTACTTCATCTTCTACCAGGTATTCGCCATACATTTGGAGAATTCCTTCATGCCCTTCCTGCACCTACTCAATCTTTTCCTAATGGTCTATACTTTCAGGAGAAAGGGCAGAAGCTTCCGACTGTTATTTACCATCAACCTACTCATGTTCCTTGGAACCCTTACCTACATTCTCCTATGGTTCTGGAACTTCAATATTCACGATTACTATATCACCATCACCTTATTATATCCCGCCTGGCTGTTTGTACATGCTGCCCAGGTATTCAAGGAAGAATTTTCTCACGTAAATGTATCCTGGATGTTTCAATTTTTGGTAACTCTGGTAGTAGCCTACAGTGTCCATTACACGGACTTTGAAATTCATAAAAGGTATCACAGAGTAGAATATCATACACGAGAGAATCTCAACTTTTATGATCCTGCTTTTAAAGAGTACTTAACTGAGGTAGGTGTTACTAAGGATAAGAAAGTGATCAGTATTGTAGATATTAGTCCTAATAATACCCTTTACCTGATGAATAGGAAGG
>JBCDBC010000419.1:0-5265 GCA_039184535.1 Bacteroidota bacterium
CTTCTTCTCCTTGAATGTGGAGTTTAAAGGGGAGCTTCTTCTTATTCTCATAATAAGCTTCAAAAAAATAAGATGGGAACTCAGCCTTCATATGCCCATCTCCAATTAGACTGATAAAAGATGCAACGGTTTTGTAGTACTCAGGTAGAGGAATCTCATTTTCCAGCTTTGTTAAGGTTTGAGTGTAAGCCTCACTCATGAATTCTTTGGTACGATAGCGGAATAAAGAAGGGTAGGATACTTCCAAGGATTGATATAGAGCCGTGAAATCCTCCTGTACTAAATCTGGCTGAATTTCTTCTTCAAAAGAAAATGGCTTAGCAGTTGGGATATTCTCTATCCCTGCCAGTATCCCAAAGGATTCTACCCATTTATCCTCATCTGGGATGCTTGTCCAGGAGGACCCTTCATCTAATCTTTCAAGACTTCTGTTAATCTGAATTCCCCACTTCTCCTTTTTCTCAAAGATCTCAAGTTCAGTAAATGGGATCTCAAGCTCTGCCGTCCATCCTTCTTGGTCAATGCTGGTTTTGGTAGTCCATGAAGGGTTCCAGTCGTTAAACCAGTTGTCAGAAGTAATGATATGTTCATCCCCCCTGATACCAGCGGCTGTAACAGTAAAGGAAAAGGCATCTTTCCTGTCAAAATCACTATCAATATTTATCTCCACATAATCCCCATCAAAGAAGTCCCTTGGTTTGTGAGAAATAACTATCTCCTCGGGTTGTTTGTCAAAAGCTTTGATAGCAACATAAAGGTTAGTTTGGTTATAGAGGATCTTAAACTGGGTGTCGAAGGTAGGCTTGGCTCCATTCTCAGGCTCAGTCTGGATGAAGTTCCCTTTCCATGGTACCTCTCTCCACACTTCCTCATCTATCACCCCATCAATGGTTATGGAGGAGCTGATTTGCTTGGTTTGATAGGTTTTTACTTGCTGGGAGTAGGCAGATTGAAGTAATAAGCAAAGTAGTATGCTATATAGTCCGGTAGTCTTCATGTCCTTATAGGTTGATATCTTTTCCTAAAGACAACTGAACTTCATAGAGGTTGTCATGCTTACCTGTTGCTTATCAATCCTAAGCAGGGAAGATCATTCCATTAATCCATTTAGATAAACGGCAAAAGCCTCTGCTACCCCTTCTTTTTGATTTACATAGTAGTGGGTTCCACTGGGATTTTTCTCCCATATACTGCCATTCTCTACATCGAACCGAAGAATACCCTTTTCAGGGGAATCATAATATGGCGAGTCCATTTCTACGGCAAAACAAGCAGCAGCCAGGTCCCAGCTAGGCCTGCCGTCTAGCAGGGTTTTCTTTTCTACTTCCCAAAGCCAGTCTCTGTAAGCAGTTCTTACGATGGTCCCACTTTTCGCATGAACCAGACTCTGGCCGGTAAGCACATCACTACCAGCATTGATGAGGTACACAGGACAAGGGAAATTCTCCAGGAGATAATCTGTGTAAGTCTGGGTACTATTTCTAAAGAAGTTCCAATCCTTGGAACCATAGGCTGAAGAAAGATTGGCTTTCAGCCCTCCCAAGGCCACCCATCTTTTGACCTTCTTTCTCACCAGCTCCATACCTGAAAGTTCAGACAGGCTATCAGGCTCAGATTTGAGTAGGTCATGTAGTGCTTTAGTATGGCCCACAGTTAAGTAGGTAACAGACTGATCTGCTTGTGTGGCTAATAAGTGCCTGTTGAGCATAACATGTTCAGGCACATCGGTATTGAAAATCACATTATGGCCAAAGGCAGCCGTATCTCTAGCCAGTTTTCCAGCAACCATTTTGTCTACTGGATCACCAAAACTGGTATCATATTCTGCCCCTATGGGGATATCCCCTCTTCCATAGTAGGTATTGATGGCGTCTATGATCCCTGCTCCAAAGGGTACTTTTCCTGAACTGTAAATACATCCCAGCAGCTTGGCCTTTCCCTGATTCTGGTAGTCATGGAGAATAGCCAATGCCCCTACATCATCACAGTCTGACCCCATGTCTGTATCAAAAATGATAAGGGGAACCTCTTCAGTCTCTTCCACTTGTATGATCACCCGCTTATAGGATACCAAAGGATATTGCGCATCATCCTGAACTCTGAGGATAAGGTGAATATTCCCGGCCCCCACATTCGGAAGGCTAAGCCTGAGTTGAGCCTTATCTAGCATACTTACTTTTACATTCTCCGGTTCAGGAAAACTGCCCGCTTCCGGGTATAGCATCCATTCAAAAGAAAGTCCATCACCATCTGGATCATAAGATAAGCGGGCATTTAGAATAAGTGTCTCTCCTGGTCTAGCATGAATCATTAAGGGGCTTTTCCCACTGCTTTGATTCACCTGGATTTCCGGGTAGTGATTGATGGTGGGAGGCTGTCCACGACCCCATTTTACACGTGCTGCCAGATCAGCCTGTATGTCTGGTCGCCACCTAAATACAGTAGCTTTGGCTTGAGTTACCATTTTTCCGGTGGAAAGATCATAGGAGGTATCTTCCGTATCTCGGTAAAAATTTCTCTCCACCTGTTGGAACCTTCCTCCCCATCCACCAAAGCTAGGTTGTGATGGGTGGTTCAGGCCATTCTCCAGGAAATAGAGGAAAGAAGGGGTATCTCCTTCCTTCATGGCTCCATGCGGATTTTTCGACCCTCCCTGTGTATAGGCTTTAGGTGGATATAGATTGCTCAGCGCTTGTTGGCCGAGCACATATTTTTGGAGCCATTTCGGAGAAGTTGTTTCCATATCTCCTCCAAGGAAAATACCTCTGTAGGAAGAATTCCATGAGTTTCCATCATAGGATAGGCCCAGGATCAGCCAAAGGTCAGGGTAATTGTCGATGATCCACTGATTACTGGAGTCCTGCTTCCCAATGAAGTACACGCGAATCTTGCTGATAAACTGTTGTACCTCTTTAGGGGATCGGCTAGTAGAAACATCAAAGAGAGCCTGAGCCAGATCACATGCTCCTCCCCAAATAGCAATATTCACTGTGCTGCTGGCAGCATCTACCTGCTGGATGATCCAGTCTGATCCTTCTGTATTCTTTCCATCTCCTATATAGGTTTCTACCGGTACTTTACGACCATTGCTGCTGGTACCAGCTTTAATGACCTTTTTCAACTCAGAAGCAGATGGGTAATTTGGATCTACCGTTTTGAGATTAGGATAAATCTTCTCATATGCTTCTATCAAGGTAAAGAGAATATCCGTCCGTACATCTGGGGGCTCATGATCATAGTTTCCATCTGCATTGGCTATGAGGCCTGCTATCTGGAAATCATTGGCATAATGTAGTAGGCGGACCATGGACTGCTGATCATCCGGATCTTGCCCTATGTCAGTGGTAACAATCAGAATAGGTTTTTGAGATTGGGCCAGTAGACATGTAGGATACATGCATACCGTAGTGAAGAAATAGAGCCAAAAGCGACGCATAGCAGAGTTGATAGAAGTTGGAGGATCCTTAGAAAATATAAGGTAAGTATTTGATTACCTTCAGCTATCATGGACAATCTGCCCAATGTAGGCGTAGCATAAATTGTCGGGAGTTGAGCTGATCAAAGGTCTATGTATTGGCTTGATAATACGCCACATCTATGCCTTCTTCCTCCATCAGTTGGAGTCCATAGTTTCTAATGGTGTTTACTATGGGAATAGCCGTTTTCCCTTTTTCAGTAATGCTGTATTCTACTTTGGGGGGGACAACGGGGTATACCTTTCTGTGAATGAAACCATCAGCTTCCAGTTCTCTTAGCTGGGTGGTCAGCATTTTATCTGAGATGTGTTCTATGGCTTTTTTCAGTTCTCCAAATCTGTAAATCCTGTCTTTTATCCTCCATAATATGGGCATTTTCCATGTTCCTCCCAGCCTGCCCATAGCAAACTCCACTGGATTATAGTAGACTTTTCCTTGATATAAGAAATCTGGCATTTGATATAAGTGTTTGATATTCAATATACTTACCAAAAAGGAAGTATCATACAAAATAGTCAGTATGTCGCCAAAAGAAGGTTGGCTCCGTAAGTTTAGGAAGAATTCAAATGAGTAGTACCTCATGAAGAGTTTCTGGAGAATACACTAAAGACATTCAAACTCATATTGACAATTAACATTATAACAAGATGACACAAGTGAAAGAAGACTTAGCATATGTACATGTGCACGGAATGCCTATGAAAGGTAAAATTCTGATGGTAGTCAGTAGCCCTGCTATTTCTGGACAAACAGGTTGGCCTATCGGTTTTTGGGCGGCTGAATTAACCCATCCGCTCCACGTTTTTCAGGAAGCGGGCTATGAGGTAGAACTAGCCTCCACGGAAGGAGGAAAGGTAGAAATGGATGGGTACTCTAACCCTACAGATGAGAGCGGATATGCTGCCCATGACGTAATTTCTCTGGGCTATATGCAAAATGAATGGTTTGATGATTTGCTAGCCAATACAAGGAAACTTACTGAAGTGAAGGTAGAGGACTATGATGCCATCTTCCTAGTAGGTGGGCAGGCACCCATGTTTACCTTTAGAGGGAACCAAGAGCTGGAAAAGCTCTTTGCTAATTTCTATGAGAGCGGAAAGCCTAGCGCAGCAGTTTGCCATTCCACCACTTTGCTGTTGGAAGCTAAAAAGGCTAATGGAGACCTAATCGTAAAAGACAAGGTCTGGACAGGCTTTGCTGATGCTGAGGAAGAATATGCAGATAAAGCGGTAGGACAAAAGATACAGCCTTATCGCATAGAGGAGGAAGCAAGGAAAATACAAGGTACGACCTTTAAAGTAGCTCCTGCCTTTTCTTCCTACGCTATCACAGATGGAAACCTGATTACAGGTCAGCAACAAAACTCAGGTGCTGCAGCTGCCAGAATGGTCGTAGCCCAACTAAACAAATAAGAGTTTGGGTGAGCCAATAGACTGACTGTTTGCTCACCCACTTCTTATAAATAAGGTGAGGAGACAAATGCATGATGAATTCAGCTTTGTGATTTCCTTGTCCATATTTCTTTACATGAGAATAACAGAAGAGATAGAAAAATAGATTAGCATATGAAAATTGCCATTATAGGAACAGGAAACGTAGGAGGAGCCTTAGCTACCCAATGGGCCAAAGCAGGCCATCAAATTTTGCTGGGAGTAAGAGATAAGGTGCAGTTTAAGGGAAAAGAACTGCTGAATAATGAGCATACTTCTGTTCACAGAATAGCAGAAGCGGTGGCATTATCCGAGGTAATCTTGGTAGCCTCTCCTCCTCAGATTGCAGAGCAGTTGTC
>JBCDBC010000420.1:0-5257 GCA_039184535.1 Bacteroidota bacterium
AAGCCCAGCAGGTCTAATATCTTAGTAGAAGAACTAGATTAGATAAAACTCCATTAAGGGGGCCCACCTAAATACCAAAAATCCCTCTAATAGAAGATCGCAATATTTTGTCTTCCTACCACTACCAGTTCTCCCTGATCATTGTAAATGGTCATATTCTGACTGGAATAGCCCTGTTTGGCATGTTCTGCATATGTCCCCATGAGCCACCAGCCGGACTCGTTGGTGAGGTCATCAGTGAGAATATTGAACATCCAACTCATGGAGCTGATAGGCGCAAAACCCTTGAAAGCAGGGAAAATAGCAGGGGGTGGCATATCAGCTAACGCCACTAGAGCTATGATGTCATTAGCTTCAGGATCTTTGTGCTTCACCCATAATTCCATATAAGGATCATCAGAAGCTGAAAAGGGGCGGTTTCCTTTCACAAAACCCACTTCAAAATTCTGAGTAAAAGAAGGAGGCACCCGATTTCCTGAAGGGGTTATCCCATTGTCTGGAAATAAGGGCCCCACTGATTCCGGATTCGGAGCTACCATATTATCCTCATACATAGTATCCAATCGAGACTCCCTCGCTGCTCCAAAGCTAAATACACAATGGGTGATCAGGCCTGCTTGTCCCATCAGTCTCGACTCCACAAAAACCACGTTCTTCCCTCGTCTAAGGACAGTAGATTCCACGTAGACCTCAGGACTGGCAGGCCCTATGAAGTTTACACTTACTGATCGTAAAGGAGGAAGATCTCCCATCTGCTCCATAGCACCATGTAGACAGAGAGCAGTAGATAAGCCTCCATAGATAGCCCTTCCTTGCATCCAGCCTTCTTCCAGGGTGTAAATAGTTCCTTTTCCTTCTATTGATTTGGCCGTTTGGAGGAGTTCCGTAAAAGTCTTTGTTGACATCTTAAGTTTATCTTGAGAATAGAATTAAGCAAATGCTCAAAACAGATGATACAATAGCCTATGTCTTGTTTGACACCCTTCAGGGTCATCATAAGATCCTGGTAAAGCTAATAATAGTAGAATCTCTTTGAGATTAGCAAATCAGAACCTTGAAGAGGTTCCATTACTTAGATCAACAATTAGCCAAAAGAATGATCCAGAAGGGATCACACTTAAAACAATTAGCCAATAATACTTAACAATCCATTTAGCATCTTTGATTAATGTCTACAGGAGCACTGAGGCTGCATAAAGCTATTGGTGGCAGCATGTAAAGGATAGGCATTTCCGCTGCCGGGAAGCTCCCAATAGAATTTGGTTCTTTCCTTATCATAATTGCCTATTTCATGTAGGGTAGCTGCATCATACAGCCTACCATTCACCATGGTGTAGACTACATGCTCGGTTTCCTGAAGGTTCTCCAAAGGATTTCCCTTGAGAACTACCATATCAGCCAGCTTTCCTTCTTTGATGGAGCCAATTTCCTTTTCCATACCTATATAGCGAGCACCATTAATAGTAGCAGAACGTAAGGCTTCCATTTCCGTCATTCCTCCCTGATGGAGGTTCCACATTTCCCAGTGGAATGCGAGTCCCTGTAGCTGCCCATGAGACCCTACGCATATGTCCACACCACGCCTCTGAAGTTCTGTACAGGACTGAGCCGTGAGAATGTGCCCATTTACATATTCTTCCTCTGGAAGCATAGTCCTATGCCTGGCTCTTGAGTCCACTATTCCTCTGGGGGTAAAAGATAGCAGCCTTTCTTTCTCCCACACATTGGTGTGCTGGTACCAGTAGTACTCTCCACTCATTCCAGCAAAGTTTACTACAAGTGTAGGCGTATTAGCTGTACCCGTTTTGGACCAGAGAGAAAGTACGTCCTCATACAAGGGTGCAACCGGAATATTATGCTCTATGCTGGTATGTCCGTCTATGATCATGGAGAGATTGTGAAAGAAAGTAGACCCTCCTTCCGGATACACCATAATGCCTAATTCTTTACTAGCCTGAATGACCTGCTGCCGTTGGTTTCTTCTGGGTTGGTTGTAGGACTTTACGGAGAATGCTCCATAGGCCTTGGTCCTCCTTACAGCCGAACGAGCATCATCCAGGGAGTTAATAACTGCCTTAAAGTCCCCGTCAGCTCCATAGAGAATGGTTCCCGTACTGAAAATTCTGGGGCCTACCATTTCCCCTGCCTTGACCATTTCCGACTGGGCGAAGGTCATTTCCGTATTGGAGGATGGGTCGTGGGTAGCGGTTACCCCATAAGCCAGATTTGCATGGTACTGCCAATGCTTCTGCGGACTTAACCCAAAACGGAAAGCCCCCAAGTGCGCATGCGTATCTATGAATCCGGGCATCAGTGTTTTGCCTTCCAGATCGTATACTTTGGCCGCTGCTGGTATTCTAACCTCAGAAGAAGATCCCACTTTCTTGATCACATTATCCTCCACGATCACAGTTCCATTTTCTATGACCTCCTCCGCTTCCATGGTGATGATATGGGCATTTGTAAATGCGATCAGTCCTTCCGGTTTGTCGCTAGGATAAGAAAGGATAATGGGTGTTCCTGTGGTATCTATAGCTGGCAATGTTTCTTCCGCTCCCTCTACAAATGAGAATCTGTCTGAAAGGGGTTCTGAGAAATACTCATTCCCCAATGTCCAGTGAAGCGTCTTACTATCTGCCGACCAGTGAAGGTTGATGCCCGCATCTCTACTTACCTTGGCTACAGGAATGTTCTTAATTTTGGCAGACAGATCTATGCTTTTCCCATGCATGGGTAGGGCTGCTATGTACACATTGAAGAGCTCCTTAAAGGCTATCCACTTATTATCAGGACTTGGGACAAAGCGAGTGGTATACTTGGAAGAGAAAATCTCGTGCACCTTTAGTGTTTCCAGGTCCAGGTACACAAAGATCTTTTTTCCACCTCCTCTTTGCTGGATGAAGACTTTAGTTCCGTCCTGGCTGTACTGGGGATTCTGTCCACTTTTTAGTAATAGCTTGGTTTCGGAGTCCGCAATGGTAGTTTCATAAATCCCTGCATTCTTGGTGTTCTGGTATCCCTGATGGTAGTTCCCCCCTTCTTTTGCAAAGACTATCTTCTCTCCATCAGAAGAAAAGGAGGGTGTTCTGTAAATAGCCGGTGGTAGGTCCAGGGAAGTCTTACTTCCTGTTTCCAGGTCCATGATATGGATACCCCCCTGAGCTTCATCATCCCAACTGACGTACACCAGTCGCTTCCCTTCTGCATCAAAGGAAGGCTCAAACTCAAAATGCACATCCTCGGTCAGTCGCGCTGGTTTTCCTCTGGACACATCTGATTTCCATAAATGCCCTAGCGCATTAAAGACTACATACTCCTCATTTGGAGCCGTTACCAAATGGCGTAGCACCTTTACATCAAAGTTGTTGGTAAAGACCGACTGTTCAAACTTGACCGTTTCTGCCAGTTTGTGCTTGGCGGTTAGTTCGAAAGGAATTTCCGTAGCAATTTTCGATTCAATGTCCACCTTTTGAAGTTTCCCTTTAGCCCATATCACAATGGCCTTATCATCTGGCATCCATGAAAAGCCTGGGTATGTCCCGAATATGGCCCAACCTTCCTGCTGATCCTTGGTAAGGTCTGAATAGATAGGGAACTCCTGCCCTGTATCCAGGTCGTGTATGAAGAGGACCGTCTGGGTACGAACGCGCTTAATGAAGGCCAGCTTCTTTCCATCTCTGGAAATCTGCGGCCTACTGGCTCCACCAGGTCCTCCAGTGATATTTTCTACCTTTCCCGTTTTGCGGTCATACCGTCTGATGGTGTAAATCTGTTTGTTGGGGTCTTTGTTGTACTGAAAAAAGCCACCCGGATACATATCCTCTGAGAAGTAGACATACTGACCATCTGGAGAAACACAAGGTTCATTTACATCCTGCTGATCATTTTTTCGTTTGGTGAGCTGTACACCTGATCCGCCAGAAATATGGTACATCCACATTTCTCCGGCCCCAAGAGATCTGCGTGAGGTGAAGTGCTTTCTCCCCACTATGTACTCCCCATCCGGCATCCACACACCATTGTTGAGGAGTCTGAAGGTTTCTTTGGTAATCTGTCTGGCTTCAGAGCCGTCTGGTCTGGCTACCCAAAGGTTGTCTCCTCCACCGGCATCTGAAGTAAATAGGATGTGTTCCCCATCAGGACTAAATCTGGGTTGTAAATCAAAAGCGAGTCCTGTTCTGATAGGGGTAGCTGTACCTCCTTCTATGGGTAAGGTGTACAAATCGCCCAGCAGGTCAAAGACAATCGTCTTCCCATCTGGGCTGACATCCAGGTTCATCCAGGTACCCTCCGTTAAGCTTAACTCAACTTCCTTATAGGTACCGGGAGGGTCATTAACATCCCACTTCTTATCCTGTCCGTAAAGTGTCGAAGAAAGAAAAAATAATAGCGTAAAAGTGTAGTAGTAGTAATTTCTCATAGGCGTGATTGGGTTCCCAAGGAAGTTGGGGATAAAGGGAGAAAAAACAAAATAAGGGGGATGGCTGAGAATGGAGGAGCTTTGCTGGATCTACTGACGGTTCTTTTCGGTCGATACAATCGACCTCGGGCATATTTAGATTACTTTCATCCAATCATGATTATTTCTTCTACAACAAATTCAGATTCTGATTTATGACCGTAGCATTTGAAAATTGTGTAAACTCGATTTCCCTCAGGTGATGTATATGAAACCATTGTATAGTCCCCCTCTTTAAATGTAACCTTCGTCAGGCTTAATTTTTTTCCTAGAACTGATTGCAATTCTTTAAAAGTACTTCCAATACCTAAGCCTTCTTTTGTCTTACAGTGTGAATCTTTAGTCAAAGTTAATCCATCTGCAATCCTACTAAAATTAAGTCTTCCTTGAGTAGTAGTTGAAAATGAAAGCCCTAAATCTGGATAACTAAGGCTATGGGCAGTATTTGGAAAAACATTTTCTACTGTTCCACTTTTAAATTTCTCCTTGCTTTTAACACCCTTACCTAAAACCCCTTCAATCTCCCTAAAGCTATATTCTCCTAAAACAATTGAATTTATTCCTGAATTAAGTTTTATCTCGCAGAGATTGGTAAAGTTCCCCTTGATGGAAGTAGAAGTTTCCTTGAAACTTGTACAGCTAACAAGGAAGATCCATAGGAAAAAACAAGTTAGCTTTAAGGAAAGTACTCTTTCCATAGGTAGTGGTTCAAAAGTAAGGATGGCTATTTGCAAAAATAAAAGAGACAGGCTAACATGGGTAAGACACGACTCAAACCTATGCTCACCTGTCCAAAAT
>JBCDBC010000421.1:0-5256 GCA_039184535.1 Bacteroidota bacterium
CTTACCCTTTTGAGCTTGATAAGGTTCTATCTCTTTATGCTTATCATCAAGGAAATGGTTGGTATCCTCAGGTGAACTATAGCTTTCTCTCATAACAATCTATCTCTCCTTACTTTTCTCCAGACACGAACTGTCAGATGCATGAAATTTCTCTGAAAATGAGGAAAAAGAAACATTGTTAAGTAAAAGGGCTAATTGCTCTGTGAGAATAATGCAGCTAGCAATAACATTAGAGATAAGAAAATAAGTAGCGCAATGGCCTAATAAGCCTTTTTAGGACACAAAACTTTTCTCTTACAACCTCCTTCAGCCCACTGACACACCACTTTCTATCATCCCTATTATCTGTTCATGGCTTTATAAGAGCTGTGAAAAGAGCCTGAATTAAGTAAGAATATTTCCATTACAAATAGTCGAACATGAAAATCCGTTTCATCCTTACATTACTATTGATCACAGCAGGGATCAGTATGCAAGCGCAGAATAATGGGGTGGGGACTAAGGAGCCTACTCATACCTTGCATGTGAAACCTGACGTGAGTAATCCTAATCAGGATCCTCTTAGGCTGGAGAACTTGCAATCACGTAAAGCTGCCGGAGACTCTACTGTTTTAGTGGTAGATCCTGCCAGCGGCATAGTCCGCTACATGCCTATTGACAGCCTGATCA
Source organism: Bacteroidota bacterium (assembly GCA_039184535.1). Classification (GTDB taxonomy): domain Bacteria; phylum Bacteroidota; class Bacteroidia; order J057; family J057; genus JBCBKZ01. The sequence goes on from JBCDBC010000421.1 coordinate 670, forward strand.
GGGTGATAGGAGGAAGCGATGAAATCTCTAATCTGGCGTCTCGCGATATGGCCCAGAAGGCAGAAGAAAGAACCTATAATATAGGTGGGCAAAAGTTGACCTTTGAAAATACAGGGGTCAATGATAACCTTCTGGTCATTGATGGCCAGAACAACCGTATAGGGCTGGGAACTAATCCCCAGACAGGTTTGGACCTGAGTGGAGTAGGGAAGGATGGAGATGGAAATATGGATAGCTGGGATGATTATAGAATTATCCTGGATGGGGCAGCAAGTCCTGATAAGGCATACGGATTTGGGACTACTGCCTCTGGCTTAAGACTTTTTTCCGGTGGAAATCAGTCCTTTGTGAACAACGGGTCAGAGAAGATGCGAATCAAGGGGGATGGAGGCATTTTATTTAATCAGTATGGGCAGGGTGATTTTGATGAAGCTAATCCAGAGAAAATTCTGGGCTTAAAACCTGATGGAAGCGTGGTAGAAATTTCTCCTGAAAATTTAAAAGCTGCTCCTCACACGCTTTCTTTAAATACAGACAAGCTCTCTATTTCTGATGGAAATACGGTAGACCTATCTGCCCTTAAGTCAGAAAGTCCCTGGTTTAATATATCCACGGATCAACCTGCTGAAGCCAATACGGATGATGTTTATCTTCTAGGGAAAGTGGGAATTGGAACTAAGGACGCTAACAGAGACCTGGTAGTAAATGGAAGCCAGAAAGTTACTGCCCAAATGGCGATAGGGGGAAATGATCAGGATGGGAACTATGGTATCACAGCCAGGAATAGTGGTGCGGGAGCCTTTTTTGGCTATGTAGGTAAGAATCCCAATATCCCTACTGAGGGCGCTGCCATAGTAGCAGGGAATAACAAGAACATTTATATGTTCACAGAAGAGGATGGAGCAGCAGGCTCTTCTCAGAATCCCAGCCTGGATGTAAATGTTCCTCGATTGACCATAGAAGCTGAAACAGGGCAGGTAGGTTTGGGAACTACAGCACCTACCCGAAAGCTAGATGTGAACGGTGGGGCCCGAATCAGAACACTACCTAATGGCGCAGCTACTGACTTTATAGTGACCGCTGCAGGAAATGGTAACCTGAGAAAAATCACCAAGGATGATCTGATTGGAGATGTAGGAGGATCTATCTACTCAGAAGATGGCACTCTTACCCAAAACAGAGCAGTAACTACGGGCAACTTCAAGCTAAACATTGATGCGAATTCTTTAGTGGTAGACGGAGCTAGTAATAATGTGGGGATAGGTACGGCTACTCCTGCTCAGAAACTAGACGTGGCAGGTAATATTCAAACAAATGGGCAGCTAAGAATAAACTCAGCAGATGGAGATAAGATTTACTTGACTAACAGAATGGCGCAAGGGTCCAGAATTAGCCATTCTACGGGATGGGTAACGGACTATAAAGCCGGACCTGGAAATGGAACTTCTACTACGGGAGGTCATAGATTCTTCACTACTACTGGAGGAAAATACGAGAGCAGGTTAAGTATAGCCTCAAATGGATTCATAGGAATTGGGACTGAAGCCCCTAAATCCCTTCTGCAAATTAGAAATAACGTAGGGAATGGAGCCTCTTTTGATAATTTCACCGATTTTCAGCTATTGCTTTATCAGGCAAATACCGCCCAAAACTCTTATGGATTGGGGATAGAAGGTTATACCCTGGCCATGAACACCAATAGGGACATAGACTTCAAAATCAAGGGGGCTGATAAATTAACGCTTACCCCAACAGGTCTTGGTATTGGAACGAATACCCCTAAGTCTCTCCTACATATAACGAATAATGTGGGAAATGGAGCCTCCTTCGATCAATTTACTGATTATCAGATACTCTTGTATCAAGGGAATTCTTCCCAAAACTCCTATGGATTAGGGATTGAGGGCTATACCATGGCATTAAATAGTGCCAGAGACTATGACTTTAAGGTTCAAGGGGCGGATAGAATGACCTTAACTACTGCAGGCCTTGGAATAGGGACCAATACGCCAAGTAAATTGTTAGACGTTAACGGAGAGGTTAGAATCAGAAACCTACCTGCTGGTGCTGCCGCAGACCAGATCATTACCACGGATGCAAATGGGAACCTGAGAAAAATAGCAGCAGGAGATTTAGGAGGGAGTGCTGGAGGATCTATTTACACGGAGAATGGTGCCCTTACCCAGAACAGAGCCCTTACCACGGGGAACTTTAAGCTGAATATTGATGCTAATACCCTGGTTGTAGATGGCGCTACTAACAATGTGGGCATAGGGACAGACGCACCTAAGTCTCTACTCCAGATCAGAAATAATGTGGGCGACGCGAACTCCTTCGATAAGTATACGGATTATCAGCTGTTGCTATACCAAGGGAATTCCCCTACAAATTCTTATGGTCTGGGGATAGAAGGCAGCACATTCGCAATAAACAGTTCTGCTCAGTACGATTTCAAAATAAAGGGTACAGATAAAATGACGCTGACTAATGCGGGACTTGGGATTGGGCTCACTAACCCAAGAGCTAACCTTGACGTGGCAAGAGGTACCGGTGCATGGGGCTCTATGGTAGTTAGAGGAACAGATAGAGTTACTCACTTCAATTATAGCACTGATGAGCATACCTACATTAGAGGAGGAAAGAGCACTTCCCATGTTTTCCTGAATGACAATGGCGGGAACGTAGGGGTAGGAACTAACAAGCCTACCTATAAATTTCAGGTTGGGGGTGGCACAAATGCCTTTGCCTCTGTTTCCACGACAAGAGAAAATGGATCTGCAACCCTCTATTTAGGGACTCCTAATGGATCTGTAGATAAGGCTCAGAAGACAGCCATCATTGCTCAAGGGGTAAGAAGCTGGAGTAGGGCTAAACTACATTTTGCCTTAAGTAGCAATGGGAATGATAATACTACTGCTGCTAACGCCAAAGTAGCGGATTCCAAGATGACCATCCAATACGATGGAAATGTGGGTATTGGGATGACCTCTCCTAAGGCTCTTCTACAAATCAAGAACAATGTAGGGGATGATCCAGGTGGAACTGCCAGCTTTAATGAGTGGAAGGATTACCAGATTTTGCTTTATCAGAGCGGGAATGCCCCTCAAAACTCCTACGGTCTGGGTATTGAGGGAAGCACCTTTGCTACAAACACAGGCTCTACCTACGACTTTAACATTAAGGGTACAGATAAAATGACCCTAAATAATACAGGGTTAGGGATTGGGATCAATAGCCCCAGAGCTAATCTGGATGTAGCAAGAGGTACTGCTGGATGGGGTTCTATGGTGGTCAGAGGAACAGATAGGGTTACGCATTTTCATTACAGCACTGATGAGCACACCTATTTAAGAGGAGGTAAGAGAACGTCTTATGTATTGCTGAACGATAATGGGGGTAACGTAGGGGTAGGAACAAATAAACCTACCTATAAATTTCAGGTTGGCGGTGGAACCAATGCTTATGCTTCTATCTCTACTATCAGAGAAAATGGGGATGCTACTCTCTATTTGGGTACTCCTAATGGAGCAGTGGACAGAGCTCAGAAAACGGCCATAATTGCAGAAGGAGTGAGAAGCTGGAGTAGAGCTAAACTACACTTCGCCCTGAGTAGTAACGGAAATGATAACTCAACTGCTGCCAATGCAAAGATCGCCGACTCCAAAATGACCATTCTATACAATGGAAATGTGGGCATAGGGACTACCAGTCCTGTGACCAGACTGACCCTGGGGAACGACATCCTTCATGATGCCAGATTCAACTATACGGATGCACAAGCCACCTTCTATGAGTCCACTAACAATGGAGGAAATGTACCTAATGGAACCAGAGATATTTTCCACCTGGTAAGAGAGGGAATTAGTGGTCAGGCATATGGGAACAAAGTGAGTTTTGCTTTGGGTAGATATGAGAATACAGGTACTGCCTCCAGGACTCAGTTAGATATCAAGCTGACAGATGGTTCCTTCAACCAGCACAACAAAGTGCTTTCGCTGAGATCTAATGGAAACGTGGGAGTAGGTACAGAAGCTCCCACACAGCTTCTTTCCGTAAATGGTACAGCAGGTAAAGTAGGAGGAGGTGCCTGGGAGACTTTCTCTGATAGGAGAATCAAAAAAAATGTAGCTGCTTATACTGATGGACTGGAAAAAATCATGGAGATCCAACCCAAAACCTTCCAGTATAATGGGAAAGGAGGATACAAGGATGATGGCAAGACTTACTATGGGATCATCGCTCAGGAGATTCAGGAAGTAGCACCTTATATGGTAAATGAAGTGAAGACGGAAGACTTTGAAGATCAGCTATCATATGATGGAACGGCTTTGACCTATATGCTGGTAAATGCAGTAAAAGAGCAGCAGAAGGAGATTGAAAACCAGCAATCGCAGATTCAAGCCCTTCAGGAAGAGAATAATATCCTTAAAGCTCAGGCTAAGAAGGTAGATGCGCTCTCTGCTAAACTGATGAAAATTGAAGCCATGTTGAAAAACACATATTCTTCAAAGCAAAGAAATACCATCAATTTCAGTGAAGAACATACTTCCCAGACTACAGGAAGTGATCAGAAAGGAGAAAAGTAAG